>JANOOQ010000434.1:0-4929 GCA_031421515.1 Leifsonia sp. | reverse complement strand
GTTCCTTTCGACAGACCCAGCCTAGAGCGCGCGAACACTGGCAATTCGCCCAGCGCCTCGCGAACCGGGGTCATGATTTAGGTTCTTTAAGAGTAGTGAAGGTATCGTCGTTACTCGTGCACGTACTTAGCGTCAGCTCCCTCAAAGGGGGCGTGGGAAAGACCACGGTGACGCTTGGGCTAGCCTCTGCTGCTTTCGCACGCGGACTTCGCACTCTCGTCGTAGATCTTGACCCGCAATCGGACGTGTCGACGGGAATGGATATTTCGATCGCCGGCCACCTCAACGTTGCCGACGTGCTCGCCTCCCCTAAGGAAAAGATCGTTCGAGCCGCGATCGCGCCAAGCGGGTGGACGAAGGGTCGTCCCGGCAAGGTCGACGTGCTCATCGGGTCGCCCTCGGCGATCAATTTCGATGGACCGCATCCGAGCATCCGCGACATTTGGAAGCTTGAAGAAGCGCTCGCTCACGTCGAGAATGACTACGACCTCGTGCTCATCGACTGCGCTCCCTCGCTCAACGCGCTTACGCGCACGGCGTGGGCCGCAAGCGACCGTGTCACGATCGTGACGGAACCCGGACTCTTTTCGGTCGCGGCCGCCGATCGCGCGCTGCGCGCAATCGAGGAGATCCGGCGTGGACTCTCGCCGCGACTCCAGCCGCTCGGCATCATCGTGAATCGCTTGCGGTCACAATCGCTCGAACACCAATTCCGCATCAAAGAACTTCGGGACATGTTCGGTCCGCTCGTACTAAGCCCGCAGCTGCCCGAGCGAACGTCACTGCAACAGGCCCAAGGCGCCGCGAAGCCCCTGCACGTGTGGCCCGGCGAGAGCGCTCAAGAAATGGCGCGCAACTTCGATCAGTTACTTGAGCGCGTCATGCGCACAGCTCGAATCGGCGACTTCGCGAACGAGCCGCTCTAGCCAAGTGGCCGCTAGGGCTAGGAAGCTTTGACAGCCCGACGCTTCGCGAGTTCGTCCATGGGGTCTTCGCCCGCCATCGACTCGAGTTGTACGAGATCGTGTTCGACCTCGCGCAAGACCTTGCCGACTGCGATTCCGAACACGCCTTGACCGCGGCTCACGAGGTCGATCACTTCGTCGCTCGACGTGCACAAGTACACGCTCGCACCGTCGCTCATGAGGGTGGTCTGGGCGAGGTCGCTAATGCCCGACTCACGCAGCTGGTGGACGGCGACGCGAATCTGCTGCAGGGAGATTCCCGTGTCGAGTAGTCGCTTGACGAGCTTGAGTACGAGGATGTCGCGAAAGCCGTAGAGCCGTTGAGAACCTGAGCCCGCTGCACTGCGCACGGTCGGCTCGACCAATTGCGTGCGAGCCCAGTAGTCGAGTTGGCGGTAGCTGATTCCCGCCGCGCGAGCCGCGATTGCACCTCGATAGCCTGCAGAATCGTCGAGGTCGGGCATGCCGTCGGTAAATAGCAAGCCGAGGTCGTAGCGGGATTCCTCGCTACGGCTGAGTTCACTCATGGCCAGCCTCTTTCATCACGGTGCGACCTTCATCCTGAAGTTGACACTTAACGTTTTGTGCAACTCAACGGTACCCATCTAGCGCAACCGATCGCCGACATCCGCCGGGCGTGTCGGATCGTAGTTCGACGGTACTACGAATCGAGTCGCGTGAGGGCGGATCTGATGAGACTGCTTCGCACAATCTCGAGCTGACCCGCGATCTCGCGAGCCATCTCTGCAGCGCGCGCTCGACTCGACGCATCCTTGCGGCGCGCGACTGGCATGAGCGCGTTCTCGATAAGCCCGAGCTCGCGCTCGGCGGCCGCTCGAAACCCCCGCAAGTGGCGCGGCTCGATGCCCGAGCGCTGCAGCTCGACAAGTGCCTTGAGCACCGAGAGCACGTCTTCGCCGAACACCTCTGCGGGCACAATGAGCGACGCCGTTATCGCGTCACCGAGGAGCATCGCGTTAGCGCCCGCTTCGCGAATGAGCTCGTCGCGAGTGAAGCGACGCTCAGACGAGAGCATGGATGGCGCGGCCGTCGTGCCTCCCGGAAGCTCGGGCGTGCGCCCAGCATCCAACTCGCTCAAATACCCGCGAATGACCTTGAGCGGCAGATAGTGGTCGCGCTGCATCGTGAGCACGAAGCGAAGTCGATCCATGTCGGTCGGCGAGAACTTGCGGTAGCCAGACTCCGTGCGGGCCGGGGCGACGAGCTGTCGCTCTTCGAGAAAGCGGAGCTTCGATGGTGTGAGGTCAGGAAACTCGGGGTTCAGCTTTGCGAGCACTTGGCCAATGCTGAGAAGGGTGGATCCCCCAGGAGTTCTCGCCTGGGCTGAGCCGGCGGCCACTATCGACCGGCCGAGGTCGCGACATCACGTCGCGAGGCATAAAACGTAAGTCGGAACTTGCCGACTTGCACTTCTGCTCCGTCGCCCAGGAGTGCCGTGTCGATTCGCACACCGTCGAAGTAGGTGCCATTGAGCGAACCGAGGTCTTTCACCTCGAATGAGGTGCCGTGCCGCAAGAACTCCGCGTGACGCCTGGAGACCGTGACGTCGTCGAGAAAGATGTCGGCCTCGGGATGCCTGCCCACCGTCGTAACGTCTGCATCGAGCAGAAAACGCGCACCAATGTTGGGACCGCGACGCACGACGAGAAGTGCGGATGCAGATGGAAGCGCGGCAATCGCCTCGAGTTCTTCGGCGGACTCGTCTCCATCAAGCGCGGCCAACTGGGCTCCGAACTCGTCGCCGTAGTGAACCGTCGCGTCTTCCGAATCGACCATCGTGAACCCTTCCTAACCGGTAATGGTATCGGATTCGGAAGCCGTAACGATGCGGGGAATTCTCACCAGTCGCACAGTTTCGGTGAAATAAATCACGCCGGCCCACCAATACAGGAACGCTCCCCACAGCGCGAAGGCCCAACCGAGCGGGTCGGTAAACCACTCGGCGTCAGGGAACGCTTGCCCGAGCATGAGCAGTGGCAAGGCGTAGAACAGGCAGGCCGTCGCCACTTTACCGAGATGATGCACGGGCAATGGGCCGTATCCGAAGTTGGCACTCACGATTCCGAGAACCAACAGGAGTGCATCCCGCGCGACAATCACTGCAAGCAACCACCACGGAATCACACCGCGCACCGTGAGGCCGATAAGTGCCGCGAAGATGAACAACCGATCGGCGGCGGGATCCAGAAGCTGCCCGAGTCGACTCGTCTGCTTGAACGTGCGGGCAATATAGCCGTCGAGAAAGTCGGTGATGCTCGAGATCACGAGCACGAGGAGCGCAAACCCGTCGTGTCCATTGAGGATGAGCACGAGAAAAACGGGAACCATCGCGAGTCGCGCGAAACTCAACACGTTGGGCACGGTGAGTATTCGACTGCTCACTTCGCTTACGCGGTTTGCTCTCACAATGCACGAGTCTAGCGAGCGCAATAAGATGCCGGAATGGTTCCTCTCCTTGTCGTAATTGTGATCGCCGCGGCCGTGTGCGCTTTCACGTGGATCACGTCGCTCATCACGCACGAGCACTCGTGGGTCGACCGACTCTGGTCGATCGTGCCGGTCGTATATGTGTGGGTATTCGCCGGGTTTGCTGGATTCGCGGATGCCCGGCTCACGACCATGGCCGTGCTAGTAACTCTGTGGGGCGCAAGGCTCACCTTCAACTTTGCGCGCAAGGGTGGATACACGGGAACCGAGGACTACCGCTGGCCCGTGTTGCGCGCCCGCATGAAGCCGTGGCAATTCGCGATCTTCAACCTCCTGTTCATCGTGCTCTACCAAAACGCGATCCTGGTGCTCATCACCCTGCCTGCGCTCACGGCGTTCGAGAACACCGCGACGCCGTTCGGCGTGTGGGACCTCGCCCTCACGGTGCTGTTCCTCGGCTTGCTCGCGGGCGAGACGATCGCGGATCAGCAGCAGTGGAATTTCCACAAAGCCAAGATGCTCGGCGGCGCCGACTTCACGCCGCGGTTTCTGCAGACCGGGCTGTGGCGATGGTCGCGGCATCCGAACTTCTTCTTCGAACAAGCGCAGTGGTGGGCGCTGTTCTTGTTCGGCGCGATCGCTGCGGGTTCGCCCGTGCAGTGGACGGCGCTCGGGGCGACGCTACTCACGCTGTTGTTCGTCGGTTCGACGAGATTCACGGAATCGATCACGCTCGGCAAGTACCCCGAGTATGCGCAATACCAGGCGCGCACCTCCGCCGTCGTGCCGTGGCCGCCGCGCCGCACCGAGACCGAGGCGACGGCACGCGCCTGAGTTAGCGTTAACGGCATGTCGTGCATCCGCTTCAATACGCCCGCTCAATTGGCGCAACTTCGTGCGATGGCGCCCGCAATGCTCACGGCCGAGCAAGCGGCGGTCTTGCACCCGGCTCCCGAGATGACGGCGACGAAGATCGCGCGGCTTCGATTGCTCGCGGTGGATGCAAACCCGAAGATCCGCGAAAGTGTGGCCAGCAGCTACCACACGCCCGAAGACGTATTCGTAGCACTCGCTCGCGACCCCGACGAGGGCGTACGCGCGTACGTCGCACGCAACGAGACCGCGCCGTGTGACGTTTTGCGCTCGCTCGTCGACGATAAGTCGGAGCGCGTGCGTGGTTTTCTCGCGGTCAACTTCTACGTTCCGCACGACGCTATGGAGCGGCTCGCGAGCGACTCGAGTTCGACCGTGCGCGAGCTCGTGCGCTGGAAGTCGCAGCTCTCGGCGTGACTATAGGTTCGGCTCGCGTCGACAGTTGGCTGTGGGCGGTTCGGGTTTTCAAGACGCGCTCGCTCGCGACAGCGGCGTGCCGCTCGGGCCACGTGAAGGTCAATGGCGACCGAGCGAAAGCGGCGCAATCCGTCAAGCCCGGCGACGAAGTGCGCGTGCGCATCTCTGGGTTCGACCGCGTGCTTGTCGTGCGCGAGACGCTTTCGCGCGACACGGTGGACCTGGA
>JANOOQ010000433.1:0-8854 GCA_031421515.1 Leifsonia sp. | reverse complement strand
AGCACGCGGGCGATCTCGCCGCCGTGCTCTCGTCGCTCGTACCGGGCGAAGTGCTCTTCATCGACGAGATCCACCGGATGGCTCGATCCGCTGAAGAGATGCTGTACCTCGCGATGGAAGATTTTCGCATCGACATCATGGTCGGCAAGGGAGCGGGCGCGACATCCATTCCGCTTGATTTGTCACCCTTCACGCTCGTGGGTGCGACGACGAGGTCGGGTCTCTTGCCCAACCCTCTGCGCGACCGCTTCGGATTCACGGCGCACCTCGAGTTCTACGACGAACCCGAGCTCGAGCAAGTGCTTGAGCGCGCCGCTCGGTTGCTCGAACTCGACGTCGACAAGCGTGCGCTTGCCGAGATCGCGGGGCGTTGCCGGGGAACACCGCGAATCGCGAACCGCCTCCTACGCCGCGTTCGCGACTACGCGCTCGTGAAGGGCACCGGCGCTGGGCTCGATGCCGTTCACGCAGCGCTCGAACTTTATGATGTGGATGCCCTAGGTCTCGATCGACTCGATCGCGCCGTGATGCAGACCGTACTCACGCGCTTCGACGGTGGGCCTGTAGGGCTCAACACCCTCGCGGTCTCGGTGGGGGAGGAGTCGGAGACGATCGAATCGGTCGTCGAACCCTGCCTTGTGCGCATCGGACTCTTGACGCGTACGCCGCGCGGACGCGTCGCAACGCGTGAGGCCTGGAAGCACTTTGGCCTCACGCCGCAGGCTGCTGGCGTTCGCGGCAATCCTGTGCTGTTCGGTGATGACCTATAATTCACAATGGCCGTTCACGCAGTCTTCGTAGACTGGCGAGCCACAGACTCCCTCGGAAGGTAACCCATGGACCCGTTAACTATTGGAATGCTCGCCATTCTGGCGGTGCTGATTTTTTTCATGTTCCGCAACAGCCGCAAGCGCAAGGCCGATCAAGAGGCGCTCTTGGCGAAAATCGTTCCCGGCGCCGAGATCATGACGAACTTCGGACTTTTCGGAACGCTCAAGAGTGTCGACGAGATCACTAACGTCGCCGAGATCGAGACGAGCCCGGGCAACATCGTGCGCGTGCACCGCCAGACGATCGCGAAGGTCGTCACTGCCGACGAGCTCGACGCGTCCGGCCCGCGTTCGGTTGAGGAAGCCATGGAGATCGCGAACCGCGAGGCAGAAGAGCGCGACCGCGTCAAGCTCAACGAAGACAGCGCGATTCCACTTGCCGAGCCCGCTTACGGCGAGCGAATCTCGACTGACGAGAAGCCCAAGAAGAGCAACAAGAAGACCGCCGAGTAACCACTACCCTTGGATGCTGGCCGCGAAGTTTCCGCGGCCAGCACTTAGGTGCCCGCGCGCTGCAGTGCGGGCCCACACAGAAAGCTGAGTTCGTAGGTGGCTAGATCTACCCCAGTGAAAAAGGCGTGGCGTTCGCTTTCGTGGCTCGCCGTTATCATCGTCGGGCTCATCGCGATCAATGCGTACGGCGTGCTCTTCGCCGGCGGGTCGTGGACGCCGAAGCTCGCCCTTGACCTCGAGGGCGGCACTCAAATCGTGCTCGCTCCCAAGCTCGAGAGTGGCGAGACAGTCTCGCAGGAGCAGCTCGACCAGGCCGTGTCGATCATCCGCCAGCGCATCGACGCGAGTGGTGTATCAGAGTCCGAAATTACGACTCAAGGCGCGCAAAACATTGTCGTGTCGATTCCGGGAATCCCAGACGACGAAACGATCGCGCGCATCGAATCGTCTGCGAAGCTCGAGTTCCGCCCCGTCATTTTCACGGATGTCGCGGCCACGAGCGCGGCCGACGGCTCACCGACCGCCGAGCCGACCGATTCAGCGACAAGCACCCCTGCGCCGCCTCTCAGCACGACCCCGACGGCGTCTCCCACCGACGCGAGCGACCCGAACTGGGTGACAGAAGCACTCTTCGACGAGTTCAAGAACTTCGATTGCGCACCTCTCGACACGGCTCTGACAAATGTGGCACCCGTCGACGAGCCCCTCATCACGTGTGAAGCCGACAGTAGCTTCAAGTACATCCTCGGTCCCGTCGAGGTCGCGGGTGAGACGATCGCCGACGCGACGAGTGGACTCATCAGCAACAGTCAGGGCATCAGCACCGGGCAGTGGGGCGTCTTCATCGTCTTCGACGAGGTCGGCACAAAGCAGTTTGCGGATGTCACGACTCGCCTCTACGGTTTTCCTCAGGGGGATGCACGCAATCGCTTCGCGATCGTTCTCGATGGTCGAGTCATCTCGGCACCGACCACTCAAGGCATCATTACCGACGGAAAGCCGCAAATCAGCGGCTCGTTCACTCAAGCGAGCGCAAAGACCCTCGCCGACCAGTTGAAGTTCGGCGCGCTGCCGATCGGCTTCGAGGTTCAGAGCCGCGACACGATCTCGGCGACTCTAGGAACGCAACAACTCTTGAGCGGGTTGCTCGCGGGCCTCATCGGTCTCGTGCTCGTCGTCGTGTATTCGATCGGTCAGTACCGCGCTCTAGGCACCGTCACGATCGCGTCTCTCATGATCGCCGCGACCATTACGTACTTGATCATCACGATCCTCTCGTGGCGACAGGGGTATCGACTCTCGCTCGCGGGCGTCGCGGGTCTCATCGTCGCGATCGGTATCACCGCAGACTCGTTCATCGTGTACTTCGAGCGAATTCGAGACGAGCTACGCGACGGCAAGGGCCTCGAATCCGCGGTTGAAGCCGGTTGGAAGCGTGCACTGCGTACGATTCTTGCCTCCGACGGCATCAACTTCCTTGCCGCATCAATCCTCTTTATCCTCGCGGTCGGAAATGTGCAGGGCTTTGCGCTCACGCTTGGTCTCACGACAATCGTCGACGTCATCGTCGTGACGTTGTTCACGCACCCGGTCATGCAATTGATCGCGCGCACGAAGTTCTTTGGCGACGGGCATCCTGCAAGCGGTCTTGATCCGCAAGCTCTCGGTGCCGTTTACCGAGGCAGAGCTCAGTTCAGGCAGCCGGTTGGGGTGCCTGCTGTTAAGCAGTCCTCGAGCAGCCGTGAGGCCGCAAAGCGACAGACAATCGCCGAGCGCAAGGCCGCCGAGGCCGAGGCGAAGGCGCAACCCAAGGGGAAGGATTCCTAATGGCGAGCTTCACCGAGTTCGGCAACGACCTCTACACAGGCAAGCGCTCGTTCGATTTCGTTGGCAAGAAGAAGATTTGGTTCACGATAGCGATCGTCATGGTGACGCTCGCTCTGGTCGGGCCGTTCTTGCGCGGTGGCTTCGTCTTCGGCATCGAGTTCAGCGGTGGCTCCGAGTTCCGAATCTCACAGCCTGAGAACCTCGACCAGACGGTTGCGGTCGACGCAGTCGCGAGCGTCGTGCCGGGAGCGACGGTTCGCGTGTCTCTCGTCAACGGAGGCGACTCGATTCGAGTACAGACCGACCTCGTCGAATCGAGCGAGTCTGATCAGATTCGCGACGCTCTCGCGGCAGCGTACGACGTTCCAACTGATCAAGTCACGTCGTCGTTCATCGGAGCGACGTGGGGCGCAGACATCACCCGAGCGGCAATTACGGCGTTGCTCGTGTTTCTTGCTCTCGCCGCAACCGCGATGGCGCTGTACTTTCGAACGTGGAAGATGTCGGTCGCAGCGATTGTCGCGCTTCTTCACGACCTCATCATCACGTCGGGTGTTTACGGCATCCTCGGGTTCGAGGTAACGCCCGCCGCTGTCATCGGGTTCCTCACGATTTTGGGCTACTCGCTCTACGACACCGTCGTGGTGTTCGACAAGATCCGCGAGAATACGAGTGAAGGCACCGCGCGCACGTTTGGCGAATCCGTCAATCTCGCGATCAACCAGACCCTCGTGCGCTCGATCAACACGTCGATCGTGGCCCTGTTGCCTGTCGCGTCGATTCTCTTCATCGGAGCATTCGTGCTCGGTGCGGGAACCCTGCGCGACATATCGCTTGCGCTATTCATCGGAATCCTGGTCGGTACGTATTCGACGATCTTTATTGCCGCTCCGCTGTACGCATGGCTTCGCCAAAGTGAAACCATCGTCATCAAGGACGACAAGAAGAAGACAGCCGTTGCAACTCGCACCACTTCGGGAGCCGTGCGCTAGCAGGCAATCGCCACTTCACGCTGCGGCCTAGAATTACGTGAGGAGGTACCCGCATGACGGATACGACGCAAAGTTCAGCGTCTTTCCGCACGCTACTGCCCCGGCTGTTTTCGCGTGCGCAACCGGTGGGCGCCGTCGACCGCCTCATCAAGACGGTTCGGACGCATCATCCGAAAGCGGATGTCGCACTCATCGAGCGAGCGTACGCCGCCGCCGAACGGGCCCACTCTGGGCAAGCCCGCAAGAGTGGCGAGCCCTACATCACGCACCCCGTCGCGGTAGCGCAAATTCTCGCTGACCTTGGAATCGGCGCCGTGACGATCGCGGCAGCGCTCTTGCACGACACCGTGGAAGACACGGAATACCACCTCGATGCGCTTCGTGCTGACTTCGGTGACGAAGTTGCCATGCTCGTCGACGGGGTCACGAAGCTCGACAAGCTCAAGTACGGCGACAGCGCTCAAGCGGAGACGGTTCGCAAGATGATTGTCGCGATGTCCAAGGACATCCGAGTGCTCGTGATTAAGCTTGCGGACCGCCTCCACAATGCGCGGACGTGGGGGTTCGTTGACGAAGCATCCGCTACCCGCAAGGCTCAAGAGACGCTCGAGATCTACGCGCCGCTTGCGCACCGTCTCGGTATTCAGGCGATCAAGCTCGAGCTCGAAGACCTGTCATTCGCGGTGCTGCACCCCAAGCTTTATGTCGAGATCGAGAGCCTCGTTACGAAGCGCACACCGAAACGCGATCAATTCATTCAAGAGGTGATCGACGCCGTCAACGAAGACCTCAAGGCGTCGAAAATCAAGGGGTCGGTCGCGGGCCGCCCGAAGCAGTACTACTCGATCTATCAAAAGATGATCGTGCGCGGGCGCGACTTTGACGAGATCTACGACCTCGTGGGCATTCGAGTGCTCGTCAACACGGTGCGTGATTGCTACGCAGTGCTCGGGTCGATTCACGCGCGGTGGAACCCGATTCCCGGTCGCTTCAAGGACTACATCGCGACCCCGAAGTTCAATCTCTACCAATCGCTCCACACGACCGTCATCGGGCCGCAAGGCAAGGCCGTCGAGATTCAGATTCGAACTCAAGACATGCATCAGCGCGCCGAGTTCGGCGTTGCCGCCCACTGGAAATACAAGGATCGCGTCAACGCCGGCAAGAGCGAAGACTCGGGCACGCATCGCGACGACGCAGACATGGCGTGGCTCGCCCACATCACGGACTGGCAAGCCGAGACGGAAGATCCAGGGGAGTTCCTCGACAGCTTGCGCTTCGAAATCGGCGCGAAGGAGGTCTACGTCTTCACGCCTCAAGGCAAGGTCATCGGACTACCAGCTGGTGCGACTCCCGTCGACTTCGCGTACGCCGTGCACACCGAAGTTGGCCACCGAACGATGGGCGCCAAGGTCAACGGGCGACTCGTGCCACTCGAAAGCACTCTCAACAGCGGTGACTCCGTCGAGGTATTGACATCGAAGAATCCTGACGCCGCTCCCAGCCAAGGGTGGCTCAACTTCGTCGCGAGCACTCGGGCTCGCAATAAGATCCGCGCGTGGTTCACAAAGGAACGCCGCGACGAAGCGATCGAGCAAGGAAAGGATGCGATCGCTCGCGCGATGCGCAAGCAGAACCTTCCGCTGCAGAAGCTCATGAGCCAGGACTCGTTCGCCGAAGTCGCTGCTCAATTGCGCTACGACGACGTAACGGCGCTCTACGCCGCTGTCGGTGAGGGACACGTCTCGACCCAGTCGGTGCTCGAAAAGGTGCTCGCCTCGCTGCACACCGAGCCTGAGACGGATGACTCTGAGATCGAGTTCGCTCCCAAGGGCCGAAGCCGCGCGCTCAAGAACAGCGACTCCGGTGTGCTCGTGCTCGGTGCTCCCGACATACTCGTGAAGCTCGCGAAGTGCTGCACTCCCGTGCCGGGAGACGAAATCGTCGGATTCGTCACTCGTGGTGCCGGCGTTTCGGTGCACCGTCACGACTGCAACAACGTCAAGTCGCTATTGCTCGAACCCGAACGGATGATCGAAGTCGAGTGGGCGCCGACCTCAAAGACTGTCTTCCTCGTGCAAATTCAGGTTGAAGCTCTCGACCGCTCCGGACTGCTTTCCGATGTCACGCGAGTGCTCAGCGAGAACCACGTCAACATTTTGTCGGCCACCGTTTCGACGTCGAGCGAGCGCTTGGCGCTCAGTCGCTTTGTGTTCGAGATGGGGGACACGACCCACCTCGATCGCGTGCTCACGGCCGTGAGGCGCATTGACGCCGTATACGACGTGTATCGGGTCAACAGCGGCTAAGTCGCTCGATCGCGCGTTTCTTGTTGGGCAGGCTCTTGCGCGTCTCGAGTTGTTCAAGGCACTCCGAGAGCCCGAAGCCACCCACGCGCATGAGCGCGCGAATGACTAGCGCGTCGTTGAGGTCAAACCGTTCGCTCCAGCGCGCAACGTCGATTGCCGTGCGGAGGGGAGAGGTCACGAGCATCCCGTCGAGGTCGACGATTTCGCTGTCGCCAATGACGACCTCACGAATGGTGAACCAGCCAACGCTCGAGTGCGTGACGCGAGCGCCAATCGCGACGCAAAACTCGAGTCGCGCTGGGATCACCGAGCGCGCACCCCATACCCACGCTGCGGTCAGCTGCTCGGCGATGAGTCGCGAGCCCCGGCCGACTCTAAGAGCGCGAGCGCGATGGTGTGGCGACTCGATCTCGTCGACGGGCGCGAAACTCGAGCCGACTCGATAAAGCTCGCCGTCGAGGCGCGCGGCCGCGAGTTCCGCGAGGGGAAGGTCGAGCGTCGAGAGTACGAGAGGCAAGCGCTGGGGCATCCACTCATCGTGCTCGCGGAATGATTGATCTATCGCCGAACGTGTCGATCCGTGTACAACTCGACCTGTGGAAACTGCAGGCCGTCACGCGAGAGCTAACTCTTGAGGGCCCCGAGCCACGCTTTGCGCGCGTCGAGCGCTTCCTGAGCTTCAGCGATCTTCTTCTTGTCGCCGCCGGCTTTCGCGGTCGCGAGTTCGCTCTCGAGCTTCGCGATCGCTTCCGTGAGCTGACCAAGAAAACCATCCGAGCGTTCTTGGCGCTCGGGGTTGCTGCGCTGCCAGTGATCCTCGTCGAGCTTGCGCACCGCAGTTTCCACCTTACGCAGGCGATCCTCAATCACCTTGACCTTGTCGCGCGGAACCTTACCGATCACGTCCCACCGCTTCTGGATCGACAACAGTGCGGCCTTGGCTGCGACTCGGTCGGTCTGCGCTATGAGCGGTTCGCCTTCGGTCAATAGCGCGAGCTTGAGCTCGAGATTGGCCGTGAATTCCTCGTTGTCGTGGGCATCGATCTCGGACTTCGCGGCATAAAGCGCGTCGCCAGCCTCTTTGAACGAAGCCCACAGCGCGTCGTCGAACTTCTTGCCAGCGCGGCCCGCCGCTTTCCACTGATCGAGGAGCGAGCGGTACTCGGTAATGCCTGTGGCGCCCTTGCCGACGAGCGTCTGCGCCTTCTCCACGAGGGCTTGCTTCGTTGCTTTCGCGTCTTTGTGAACGCTGTCGAGCTCGGCGAAGAACGCCTTACGGTGTGTGTCGATTGTGGCGCGAGCGGCGCGGAATCGCTTCCACAGATCGTTCGCTTCGTTCTTGGGCAAACGTGGGCCGTCGGCCTGGTGCTTTTGCCAGCGAGCGAAGATCTCGTCGATCGAGGCCGTCACTTGCTTCCACTGTGCCTTCGCGGGGTCCCCAGCCGCGAGCGTCTCTGCTTCGACGACGAGGGCTTCGCGCTCTGCGAGAGCTGCAGCGACGAGTGCCTTCGACTCTTCCGACTGTTTCTCGGTGAGTTCGCCGATCGTGCCGCTGAGCGCTTCAATCCGTGCCTGCAGCGCGGCCAGGTTTCCCACGGCGTTTGCGGTCGAGATGCTCGAGGTGAGCGAGGTGACGGCCTTCGCGACATCCGCTGCGGGAGCACCCCTCTTGACGCGCTGTTCAAGCAGCGTCACTAGGCCCGCAAGTTCGACGAATTTGCGCTCGAAATACGCGAGCGCTTCTTCTGGAGTGCCGTCCGGGTATTGCCCTACGGCACGTTCTCCCGAAGCCTCGCGGACGAAGACGGTACCCGTCTCGTCGACGCGGCCCCACGGAGCCTGATCGTCTGTCACCTTGTTCACCTTGCTTGTTCGTTGCATCGTTTGAAAGTGCACTAATACGCCCAAGTTTGGGCGCACACCAGCTTATGGCAACCCACCGGCGGGGCCGTGGCGCGTTACTGGATCGTGAGCCTCGTGATTGTCGTCGGAACGAGCGGCGCACCGTCTCCAAGTTGGCCTTCGGCGCCGCCGTCTGCAATTTCAGAAACCAATAGGTCTAGGCCGCTCGTGACGCGGCCGATGATCGTGTACCCGCCCACGGTGTCGTCAGGCAGGGTCGATTCCTCGAAAACGATGAAGAACTGGCGACCCTGGCTGTATGCGTCGTTGCCCGCTCGAGCAAGAGCGATGGTGCCAACGGGGTAGATGCCGTCGGGCGCCGAGTTCTCGATGGGACCGAAGCTATACGTGGGATCCGTCGCGCCTGTGCCGTCGAGCGAACCACACTGCAGGAGCCCGGCGGTTGTTGATTGCACGAGGCGGTGACACTTCGTGTCGACGTAGTAACCCTCTTGAATCGATGTCACGAACGACGCGACGCCTTGAGGTGCGAGCGCTCCGTCGAGCTCGATTCCCAGTGTCACGGTCGAATTGAGGTCGA
>JANOOQ010000432.1:0-1661 GCA_031421515.1 Leifsonia sp. | reverse complement strand
CATCGACTGCCGTCGCAACGGGGGGCGACGTCGCGATCGGTGGTCCAGCCGGTGTTGCTTGTTGAGAGGTTGCATTCCATCCCGCGAGGGGGCCGTACGCGTCGTTGCGCGCGCTCACCGAGTAAGTCACGAGCGACCCGTTCGCAAGCGAGCCGTCAACGACATCTCTCGAGCACACCGCAGAACCACATCCCACTGAGACAGACACGCCACCGACCCGCACAACGTAACTCGACACGGGAGTGCCGCCCGCCGGGTCAGGGACTTGGTCCCACGTGATGCTGAGGCCGTGATCGAGCGGTTCGGCGCTTACGCCCCCTGGCGCCGCAGGAATGACGTCAGACCAGACCCCGCTCCCGATTGTGGTCGGGTCTGAGTCACCAATCGAGTTGGTTGCGACGACCGTCACCAAGATTTCGTTTGATGACCCATTGCCCGGAGTTCCGATCGTGCACGTCGTGCCGGAGCAATTGCTCGTGCCGACAACCCCACCGCCGGGCGTCGTTGTGACTACTCGGTAGTTCGTGATCGGAGAGTTGTTGAATGCACCCGCGTTCCATTGAATTGTGACTTCGCGATCGCCGAAGCTTGCGGCCGTGACATTCGTGACGGGGTCGGGACGGTCTTGAACCGAGATCGTGACGGTCCCCCACACGTAACGTTCCGGGTCGCCCGTGACGTCGGCCACTTGATACTGAAGCGTCACGTCTACGGGCTCGGCGGTCGCCGAGATCGTCGCGGTGAGAGTGCTCTTGTCTTCGCTCGGAACGACTTGGATGCCTGCGGGAAGCGCGCTTCCATCGAGACCGCGAATGTCGACCACCGTGAGCGGCTCACCAGGGAACGGGTTCGTTGCTTCGTCGTTCGCGAGCACGTCTATGACGGCGGTCTCGCCGCGCTTGAGGATAGCGACATCCGCGGCCGGATTTAAGAGCGGACTCGTCGACTGCACGATGGTCAGAGAAATGCGGCCCGCGAGGCCCTCGGAGAGATCATCCCGAACACCAATCGACATTGACGTCACCGTTCCGTCGACCGCGCTCGAGTCGGCTCGAAGCGTCAAGATGTTGTCATTAAGAGCGTGCGTGAAGCCAACTGGCAGCGGATTCAAGACAGAGTAGACAAGCTCATCAAGGTCATCGGGATACGGGTAGTCAGTGAGCTTGAGTAGATCAATTTCCTTCTCTTGCCCCGGCTCGAAGTCGATAACCGCGCCCCCAAATGCTGGCGGCTGGTTTTCGCGCGGCAGAACGATGATCGGCAGCACCAAGATCGCGCGCCTGCCGGTCGGATCACTCGCAGACGAGCCATCCGTCACTTCAAACGCAATCGAGGCGGGCCCAAAGTACTTCTCGGCCGAAGTGAACACGAGCGTGTCCTCGTCTTGCACGAGGTCGTTTCCGTTCGAGTGAGTCGCCGAAACGGTACTCGAGTCGGTCAGTCGCACTTGCTTGCCACCGACCGCGATGATGTAGTCGTTGAGGTCGAAAACGAGTTCGTCTTCGCTGTTCACCTGCAATCGAGGCGCACGCCGATCGAGCTGCGGCAACGCGTCGTCGAATCCCGGCACACGAATAAATCCGTAGCTAAACACCGAATCGTCGTCGGGGTGAGTGACCTTGAACGGAATGATTTGGCTCGAGTTGCCAATCGTGACTTCG
>JANOOQ010000431.1:0-7421 GCA_031421515.1 Leifsonia sp. | reverse complement strand
CTCGCATCGGCGCGGTCTTCGTCGGTTGTCCACACGGTGTCGAGCGTGCCCGCCCCATACGCAACGGTCGCGTCTGACTCGAGGTTCATGCCTTGCTCAAGACGGTTGGTGAAAACGCGCGAGATCTTGAAGAAGTCGTCGGGGTTTGGCCCAGCCTCGCGCTGGATGAGTGCCGCCATGGTGAGAACGGTGTGACGCTGATCCACAGCGACCCCGGCAGCGTCGAGACGTTCGAACATCTCGTCGACAAGCAGTTGGAGAACCTGCTGCGCCGTCTGGCCGCCGTCGAGCTGGTACGTCGCTGGGAACAAGTAGCCCTCGAGACTCGGCGCTTCAGCGGGAAGTCCGAATGACGCAAGGTCGAGCGACGCGGTTTGAAGTTCTTCGAGGGGGATTCCTGTCGTCTCAGCGATGATTTCGAGCGCATCGGGCAGAATCGTGCCCTCGGTAATGAGCAAGCGATCCGTGATCTTGTTAGCAGGGTCGAGCAAGGCATCGAGAGCGGATTGTGCGCTCATCTCTTCTTGAAGCGCGTAGTTGCCCGGCTGGAAACCAGGGTCTTGCGGAAGCGAGAGCAATAGGTCGTAGAACGCGTCGAACGTCATCGTGACGCCTGAATCGTGAAGTGATGTCGCGATGTCAGACCCGATATCGCCGGACTGAATCGTCACAACAGCTTCAACCCCGTTGCCGGAGCCCGCGTAGTCGATCGGCAGTTCCCAGCCGAGCAACTCACGCACCTGCTCTTCGTAGTTGAACCACGCATAGGCGGCCGCGCCACCCGCTGCACCCAGCACGAGAAGGATGGGCAGTGTGATCTTGAGCCACAACAATCGGCGCTTCTTCGGCTTCGCACTGCCATAACCACCCGCGTTGTAGCCGCCACCGTCGCCGCCACCGCGCCCCGACGATGCCTTCGAGGGTTTCGACGATCGCTTGCGACCCTCGCTCTCACGGAGTTCGCGCCTCGACAGGGGAGCGCCGGATTGCACCGCAATGGATCCAGTGGGAGTCACTGAACCACCCGCGTAGAGCGCGGCGAACGGGTCATTGGGGTCGAATGCAGCGACGGGTTGGGCGGGCTGCGGCTGCGGTACGGGTTGCGCCGACTGCTGTGTATATAGCGCGGGTTGCGGCTGTGCAGGCTGCACAAGTGGCACGGCAGCCGCGGCTTGCATGGGCGCGGCAGGCTGCGCAGGCGCCGGCGGCGCAACGGCCTCGTCACCTCTCGGCTGGGGGTTGAAAATGTCTTCCCAGCTCGGTTCGTCAGCCATCTACAGTCCTTCTTGCGAGTCAACAACAGCGCCGGGGGCCAAGGAGGCCGAGCGCTCGAAGTCTAGGGCGTGTTGCAAAATTATAACGGCGGCTACCTGATCAACGACCGAACGAACATTCTTTGCGGTCCGGCCGGATGCCCGCAGCGCCGAATTGGCGGACACCGACGATAACCGCTCGTCGACGACCCGCACAGGCACGTCGATGCGACTCGCTAACGCGCTAGCGAAGGAGCGGGCATCCGCTGTCGAAGCCGTCTCTCGCCCCGAGAGCGCGAGCGGCAGGCCAACGATGACCTCCATCGCCTCGAACTCGAGCACGAGGTCGCGGATTCGGTCGATGTCCCCCGCTCCACGAGGCACGGTTTCAACGGGAGTCGCGAGCATTCCGTGCGGGTCAGACCGTGCGACGCCAATGCGCACGGTGCCGACATCTACGCCAATGCGAACTCCTGATCGCACGACTACGCTGCGATCGCTGCGGCAATTGCGGCGAGAGCCGCGGGAATCGCTGCGATGTCAGACCCGCCACCTTGAGCGATGTCGTCTTTACCGCCACCGCCGCCACCGAGCACTCCCGCGGCGATCTTCGCTAGCGCGCCTGCCTTCATGCCGGCCGCGCGTGCCGCGTCATTCGTCGCGACGATTACGGCGGGCTTGCCGTCGACATCCGCCGCAAGTGCGACGACGGATGCCTCGCTCCCGAGCCGATCGCGCACGGCTGTCACGAGGCTGCGAAGGTCGTCGCTCGATCCGACGGAGCCGACGTGCTCAGTTACTGCAATGACCGAACCGATCGAGCGGGCTGTCGCAACAATCGCGGGAACGCGCTGCGCCAGTTGACCCGACTCGAACTGTGCGATCTTGCGCTCGGCTGCCTTGAGGCTCGCCATGAGTTCGGCGATTCGATCCGGAAGCTGCTCGCGCGGCGTCTTGAGCGTCGATGTGAGGTGAGAGACGATCGCGCGCTCGGTCGCGAGGTCGCGGAACGCTTCGATTCCGACGAGGGATTCGATGCGTCGGTTAGTCGAACCAACCGACGATTCGCCGATGACATTGATGAGTCCGATTTCGGATGATCGGCCGACGTGAGTTCCCGCACACAGCTCGAGTGACCACGGTCCGCCGATCTCGACCACGCGCACGGTGTCGCCGTACTTCTCGCCGAAGAGCGCCATCGCGCCGAGTGACTTCGCCTCGGCGAGCGGAAGAATCCGCGTCGTCACCTCGAGATTGTCACGCACGGCGTTGTTCGCGACCTCTTCGATTTCGCTCTTGGTGGCGTGTGACAGCGCCTGGTTCCACGAGAAGTCGAGTCGCATGTAGCCGGCTTTGTTGTACGACCCTGACTGGTGTGCCTCGTGTCCGAGAATCTGACGCAAGGCAGCGTGTATCAGGTGGGTCGCGGAGTGAGCCTGCGTTGCGCCTCGGCGCCACTCGGGGTCGACAACAGCGGTCGCGGCATCGCCCACTCCGACTTCGCCCGAGCTGACTTGTACTTTGTGGCTCACGAGACCCTTGACGGGGCGCTGCACGTCGAGCACTTCGAGTTCAAAGCCCGCGCCGACAATCGTTCCCGCGTCGGCCTCCTGACCACCCGACTCGGGGTAGAGCGACGTCTCGGCGAGTATCACTTCTGCGATGTCGCCCGCTACTGCCTTGGTGACGGATGCGCCGCCAACGATGAGGCCGAGAATCGAGCTCTCGGTCGTTAAGAAGTCGTAGCCCGTGAAGACCGTTTCGCCGAGCGCTCGGAACTCGCTGTACACCGAAAGGTCGGCGAGGTGCTGCTTCTTAGACTTTGCGTCGGCCTTAGCAATCGTGCGCTGGTGGTTCATGAGCGCATCGAAAGCATCGCGGTCGACCGTGAGTCCGGCTTCTTCTGCCATCTCGAGCGTGAGATCGATCGGGAACCCGAACGTATCGTGCAGCAAGAACGCCGTGTCGCTCGGCAACTCCTTCTCGCCAGCTTGCTGTGTGCGCGACACGGCAAGGTCGAGAATGCTCGTTCCGCTCGCAAGCGTGCGAAGGAAGGTCTCTTCTTCCGCGAGGGCGAGCCGCGAGATGCGCTCGAAATCGGTCGACACCTCGGGGTACTGCGCCTTCATGGCATCGCGTGACGCGGGGAATAGCTCCGCGAAGGTCGCATCCTCAACACCGAGAAGGCGCATCGCTCGCACGCTCCTTCGCATGAGGCGGCGCAAAATGTAGCCACGGCCTTCGTTGCTCGGGCTCACGCCGTCCGACATGAGCATGAGGCTCGATCGAATGTGATCCGCTATGACACGCATGCGAACGTCGTCTTCGTGGTGCGCGCCGTACTTTCGGCCCGAGAGTTCGGCGGCCTTATCGAGAACCGGGCGAACCTGGTCAATCTCGTACATGTTCTCGACGCCTTGCTTGATGAACGCGACGCGCTCCATGCCCATGCCCGTATCGATGTTCTTCTTGGGAAGTTCGCCAAGAATTTCGAAGTTCTTGCCGCTGCCTTCGCCGCGCAAGTACTGCATGAAGACGAGGTTCCAGATTTCGACGTAGCGGTCGTCGTCGGTTGCGGGTCCACCGTCGATTCCGTACGCGGGACCCCGGTCAAAGAAGATTTCCGAACACGGACCGGCCGGGCCGGGTTGGCCGGTCGACCAATAATTCGTGTCCATGTCCAAGCGCTGGATGCGCTCTTCGGGAAGGCCCGCGGTCTTCTTCCAAAAGTTCACTGCGTCGTCATCGTCCTTATAGACAGTGACCCACAAGTCCTTTTCGTCGAATCCGAACCCGCCGGACGCCTCCGTCGACGTGAGAAGCTCCCACGCGTATTCGATCGCTTGTTCCTTGAAGTAGTCGCCGAATGAGAAGTTGCCGTTCATCTGAAAGAACGTGCCGTGACGTGGCGTCTTTCCGACCTCTTCAATGTCGAGAGTACGGATGCACTTCTGCACGCTCGTCGCGCGTGGGAACGGCGCAGGCACGAGACCTGTGAGGTACGGAACGAACGGCACCATGCCCGCGACCGTGAACAACAGTGTCGGGTCATCGCTCACGAGCGAAGCGGATGGCACGATCGTGTGTCCACGATCACCGAAGTAGTTCAGCCAACGGCTCTGGATGTCAGCGGTGTGCATTGGATTCCCGGGTAGCTAGACGTCAGGGCCCGAGGACCCAATCGGTGTTATTTGATGCGCTTGGACAAATCGGCGATAGCGTCTTCGGCCTCGGCTACGGCTGCACGAAGTTCCGCTTCGCGAGCCTTGTAACCATCGACTACGGCTCCACCGAATTCTCGAGCCTTGCTGTCAACGTCGTCGAAGAATTGCTTGCCCTCGGGAGTCTTGGCAACTTGGTGTGCCACGACAAATCCGATTGCAGCGCCGGCAATAAGCAGAAGTGCGCCCTTCATGTGTGCTCCTGTGAAATCGAGGGGGAAAGCGGATGACTCGTCAAGCTTACTTCTTCCCCAGCGAGCCCTTCTTGCCCGACCGAAGCCCCACGACAGCGGCGCGAACCCCCGCCGAGAATCCCGCGATCTTGATGAGCGGTCCGCCGACTGTTGCGGCGAATAACGCGACGAGCGCCGAAACATTGCTCGTCGTCTCTTCTACGCTCGAGGTGATCGAGTCGATTCGCGCGAGTTGCTTGTTCGACTCGCTCAGAGTCGTCGTGGCTTCTTCGAGAAGCGGAGTCACGTTGTCGCTCACGCCGCGAATGGCCGCACTCGTTTCGTCGAACACCCTCCCGAGCTTGAGCAGTGGCACAGCCAACAGCCCAACGAGAACTGCAAATACGCCGGCCGCAATGAGGCCCGCGATATCACCATCGGACATGCAATCTCACCTTCGTTAACGCCAAGAGCGGGCTACCCAAAGGTAACCCGCTCCCAGAGTAGACAGTTAGCGTGCGGCGTAGTACTCGACGACGAGCTGCACTTCACACGTCACGGGCACTTCGGCGCGCTTCGGGCGGCGAACGAGTCGCGCCTGCAGCTTGTCGATTTCGACCTCGAGGTACGCGGGCGTCTTGGGCAGAACGTCAACGTGTCCACCAGCAGCGGCGACCTGGAAGATCTCCATGCCTTCGCTCTTGGGCTTGACGTGGACGAGCTGGCCCGGCTTGACGCGGAACGACGGACGGTCAACGAGCTGGCCGTCAACGAGGATGTGACGGTGCACGACCATCTGGCGCGACTGCGCCGTGGTGCGAGCGATCGCGGAGCGAACGAGAATCGCGTCGAGACGCATTTCGAGCTGCTCAACGAGATTCTCACCCGTGAGACCGGCTGCCTTGCGGGCTTCCTCGAACTGAATCTTGAGCTGAGCTTCGCGAATGCCGTATTGCGCGCGCAGACGTTGCTTCTCGCGCAAACGGACCGCGTAGTCGCTGTCTTGCTTGCGCTTCGTGCGGCCGTGCTCGCCCGGAGCGTACGGACGCTTCTCGAGGTACTTGGCTGCCTTGGGGGTCAGTGCGATGCCGAGGGCACGCGAAAGGCGGGTCTTGCTACGAGTACGTGACTTAGTAGACACGGGTTCCTTACTGTCAGTGAACTATGGAAACCGGATGCTCGCGAGCACTCGTGCGCGCGCAAAACCTGCCGGTGAAAGTAGAGGATTGGCCTGCGAAGCTCGGTCGGCTACAGACCGTCACTCCTCGACCAGCGATTCCGTTGCAGCCGCGCGCAGAAATCAGGCCTTAGGCGGGGTTAAGAGTATCACGATTGGCCCCTGATGATGGCTCGGAGCTTCTCGAGGCGGGCGGCGACATCGCGCTCATTCCCGTTGTTTGAGGGCTCGTAGTAGGTCGTTCCGACGAGTTCGTCGGGCAAGTACTGCTGTTCGACGACGCCAAAAGGCGAGTCGTGAGCGTAGCGATATCCCTTGCCATGCCCGAGACTCTTGGCGCCCGGGTAGTGCGCGTCGCGCAAGGGCTTCGGCACGCGACCGATCTTGCCCGCGCGAACGTCGGCGATCGCGGCATCCAGCGCCATGTACGCAGCGTTCGATTTGGGGGCGGTCGCGAGGTAAACAACGGCCTCCGCGAGCAAGATACGACCCTCCGGCATGCCGATCATTTGTACGCCCTCGGCCGCGGCGACAGCGACAGAGAGCGCTTGGGGGTCGGCCATTCCGATGTCTTCCGCAGCGCTAATCATGATGCGGCGCGCAATGAACCGCGGGTCTTCCCCCGCCTCGATCATTCTCGCAAGGTAGTGCAGCGCCGCATCGACGTCTGAGCCGCGAACCGACTTGATGAATGCGCTGATGACGTCGTAGTGCTCGTCGCCCTGCCGGTCGTAGCGCAAGAGCGCGCGATCGACGGCGAGCGCAACGACTTCCGCCGTGACGACGGCGGTACCTGCGCCGCTGTGTGAAGCGGATGCTACGAGCGCAGCGGCCTCGAGCGCAGTAAGTGCTCGCCGCGCATCCCCCGACGACAATCTGACGATCGTCGCCCTCGCCTCGGGCTCAAGCTGGACGGCGCCAGCCAGCCCGCGTGGATCTGAGACGGCACGATCAATGAGCACTCCGAGATCGTCGTCGCTCAGGGTTTCCAACGTGAGCAATAGCGAGCGCGACAAGAGGGGCGAAATCACGGAGAACGAGGGGTTCTCGGTCGTTGCCGCGATGAGGATGACCCAACCGTTCTCGACGCCCGGGAGAAGTGCGTCCTGTTGCGCCTTCGTGAACCGGTGAATTTCGTCGAGAAACAGCACGGTCGTGAGCCCGTAAAGGTCTCGGCTAGCGAGTGCCTCCTCCATAACTTGGCGTACATCTCGCACTCCCGCGGTAACGGCAGACAGCTCAACAAACTTGCGGCCCGAACTGTGCGCAATCACTTTTGCGAGCGTCGTCTTTCCGGTTCCAGGAGGTCCCCACAGAATGATCGAAACCGACCCTTGCTCGCCAGACTTGTCGCTCGCAAGACTCACGAGCGGCGAACCGGGAGCAAGCAGATGTGTCTGCCCAGCGATTTCATCGAGGCTCGTGGGACGCATTCGCACCGCGAGCGGTGTCGCCCCGCCACGAAGCCCCGGCTGTGCTGTCATAGGCGCAATGCTATTCGCCGCGGGCGTGGCTCAGACTGTCGTAAAGTTACTCGACCCCGCATCAGGCACGAAGGAGCAATTGTGGCATCGAGCAAGAACACCGAGCGCGAAGC
>JANOOQ010000430.1:0-4865 GCA_031421515.1 Leifsonia sp. | reverse complement strand
GCTCGAGCGGGTGACGTCGATGACGTTCGATCAGTCGGCACTCACGACGTTTGTGGCGGACCATCGTGGGCTCACGCGCGAAGACCTGCAAAAGTCGGGGCACCTTTCACTCGACGCGCCCGCGAAGGGCACGGCATTGCTCACCTCAAGCGATCGCGGCGCGGCGGGGGATGCCCTGCTTGAGCGCGCGAAAGACACCTTGTATGCACTCCTGTTCGGTGATACAACAACCGCGACACATCTGGATCGAACGCAGCAAGAGCTCCTCACGTTTGCTCTGCCACGATCGAAGGCCATCGCGCTCGACTTCATGCGGGCATCCACTGAGCTCACTGCCGCAGGCACGTGGCAAGACCCCGCGAGCGTCTCGAACGACGAGCGCGCTGACAACGTCGTTCTCGAGGTGCAATTCGGCGACACGGCCGACGAAGCCATTGGCGACGGAATCATCGTCGCGCTCACGGTAATCAACAATCTCGAGGTCAACGAGCAAGTGCTCTACGCTCGCATGATCAACGTCGAACAAACAACGCTCATTACTTAACCTGTGGCACACTGACGCTCATGAACATCGTGCTCGTCATCATCGGAATCGTGCTCGTATCGATCGCCGCGGCACTACACGTCGTGATCTTCTCGCTCGAGAGCGTGCGCTGGTCGAAGCCGTCAACGTGGCGCACATTCGGAATCAAGACTCAAGCGGATGCCGACGTCGTGCGACCCATGGCCTTCAACCAGGGTTTTTACAACCTATTTCTCGCCGGCGGCATTGTGGTCGGACTCCTGCTCGTGACAATTGCACCTCAAGCCGGCTTCGCGATCGTGTTCTTCGCGGCGGTTTCGATGGTTCTCGCGGCCACTGTGCTCATTTCTACGTCGGCGAAATTTGCTCGCGCTGCTCTCGTGCAAGGGCTGCCGCCACTGCTCGGCGGCGTCGCCCTAGCGTTCGGGCTCGCCGCAGGCTAAGCGCGCGACGCGAACGCGTAATGATCGTTCGGCGCTCAGCCCACTTGCGATCGACGACGGAAGATAATGAATCCACCGACGATGAGTAGGAGAATCACGCCTCCCCCGATGATCCAGGGAAGCACGGGCGAGGTCTCATCGACCGCGGGAGCCAGCTTTATTGGTTCAACATCGACAACCTCTTCAGACGTGACCGTGGGCGGGTCAACGGAATACGTCCCGACGCCGTAGCTGCCTGACTGCTCGCCAACTATGAGGATGTGGTGCTCGCCTTCCCCCGCCTTCGTTAGGTCGAGGTTGGTTGCGATGATGTGACCGTCGACCACTGGGAAGGTTCCCAAGTATGTCGCGCTCGAATAACCCCAAAGACTCACCGTGGTGTCGCCATGCGACCATGTGAGCCATGCACTGAAATCGCTCAGGTCAAGGCTCGCGTCGTCTGGGTTCGCAATAATTTCGCTCAGCAACGGAGGAAATATCTTCCCCGTATCCGCAAGGTACTTGGCGAGCAACAGCACGGTGTCGCCACCGAACTTCGCGGAGATTTCGGCGAGTGTCCAATGGTGGGTACCGGAACCGGAGGAGGCGGCCGACGAAGAATTTCCCCCGCTCGGTGAACCCGCTGGCGGTCCTGCGGGAATGGTTCCGGCCAGAACGGTTACGGGATTCCACCCGAGCACGACGTCAGTGGCAGATTGAGCGACGAGGCTGTGCGCGCCAGCGACAAGGCCAAACGGCACCGTCGCAGTGACGGTCCCAGCGGACGACACTTGGTACCACGTTCCGAATGCCGTTGGTGTCGAGTGTCCAAACACTGACACCCACTCTCCCGCGTGTTCTTGTCCAATGTCGATCACCGTCGTGTCGCCCTGAGTGATCACGGCGTCCGAATCGATATCACCTTCGGCACTCGGGGCAAGAGTGTCACTTGGCGTCGGATCATAACCCGGGCGAAGTATTTTGAGTAACGCATCAATGCCGGTTACAGTCCCACCGGGTGTGACAGATACCAGATCCGCGCTGTCGCAGTCCGTGCCGTCGCGGTAGTAACTTGGGGCAAAGGCCCCGACGCCTGTGCTGTTGTCAAGGAAGACGACGCAGATATCGACGGGAGGGAGGCCGTTGAGAACGTAGTTGCCGGAGTCATCACCAAAGTAGGGGCTGTCGTAAGGAATCTGCTCCCAATCTCCGCCCACGTTCTGGTACATCGTTGGCCGAACGGTTGCAATTCGTGTTCCAGGCAAAGGCGCAGCACCGTCTGGTGTGCTCACTTGTGATGAGCCGGATATCGACCCACCTAACGTCGTATGAATGTCCAAACCTGAAAGGCTGTCGCCTTCAGTTGCGAGTGTAAATGTTTCTGCGTCGGCACGGTTGAATCCGTCACCGAGGTAGGTCGCCGCATAGTTGCCAATTCTACAATGCTGAACAAAGATCGTATTCGTTCCGACGGGAACCGTTTCGATCAAATAGGTACCGTCAGACTCCGTCATTCCATACGCGATCGTGTCACCGGTTGCTGGCTCAAGAACAGCAACACACATTCCTCCAAGGCCAAGCCCATTCTCGTCGAGAACTGAACCGGAGATTGCACCAAGCTCAAGTAGCTCCATGTTAAAATCTTGGACCGACGCCTCGCCACCGGCCAAGAGCACAGTGCGGGCGGCATACACCCAATAGGCGCCGTTGGAGTCTGGCCCGCCACGAACACTGCCTAACTCAATACTCCAACTTCCCAGCCCAAGGTTCAGGACGGTGTAGTAACCATCAATGTCACTCGACCCACTAAACTGGAGGTTACTGGAGTCGTCGGATCTAATCGAAATGCCAATCCCAGGTATCCCAGCCCCCGTGCCTGCGTCGGTGACGCGACCCGAGATCTCGGCGTCCGAGGGAATGAGGGACCAGTCAACTGTAAGGCTCTCCTCGCTCGACACGGCGACATTGTCCAGGCGAGCGTCAAGGTAGTTGGGCGCGGAGAGAAAAATAGCGTACGAGCCAGCGGTTAGGGCAGCGGAATACGTCCCGTCTGTGCCGCTTATAGCCGCCCCGCTGTCGTAGAGACTATAGAACCGCAGCGATGCGCCTTCGATGGGAGCCCCCGTGCCTGCGTCGCTGATTACTCCGAGAATCTCCGCGTCAATTGGGGGAAGGTCGACGTTGACCACCCTGTCGGGGCTTTCGGCGGAGAGGCCCTCAAAGGTGGCATTGCGAGTGCCGTACCCACCTAGGTCGACCCGCACGATCGGAAACGATCCGCCGAAATTTACGTCACTCACGAGGTAGCTGCCATCAGCCTGGGTTGTGGTTGAGTACGTCGTGTCCTCGACGGACCAATATCCAGTTGACACCGTGACAATTGCGCCGGCCAAGGGACTGCCGCTTATGCCATCCGTCACCAACCCGCTCACGGTTCCAGCGGTGGCCCCGGCAGAAGCGCTCGGCGCCCCAAACCCTAGAGCGATCAGGGACACTATCGCCAGTAAAGCGGCAAGGATCGTGCCCCCCTGCGAAAGTCGAACCGAGCGGGCGGAAATGATCGAGCTCATGGTGTCCTGTCGTCCTGAGAATGATTCAAGCTGGCAACATACTACATCCCAACAAAGGCTCAGGAATCACATTCGTCCCCCTCGACCGTGGCAGCCCTGGAATGCGCGCGCTAGTCGCGAGACGCGTATTCCGCGAGCGCCGCGACGAGGGAATCCGCCGAGCGGTCCTCAGCGATGAGGTCGACGGTGAGGCCCGCGGCGCGAGCGTCAAAAGCCGTTCGAGGTCCGATGCATGCGACGAGGGTACCTTCGGGAAGCGGCGCGAGCTGGGCGGCAATTTGCCGAGCGACAGAGCCCGAGCTCACGAGGATCGCCCCGATGCGGCCGGATGTGACATCCGCACTCACCTCGTCGGACACCGGCACTGCCACTGTGCGATACGCGGCGACAAACTGCACATCGAGGCCGAGCGCGCCGAGGCCGGAGACGAGGTTCGGTTCCGCGATGTCGCTTTGCGGAATGAGCACGCGTCCCGAAATTTCGGCGGTTGGCCACTGACTCACGAGTCCACGCGCCGAATTGTCGCTCTCCGGCACGAAGTGCACGGGGTAGCCAGCGAGTTGAAGCGCGGCCGCGGTTGTCTCACCGACGGCAGCGATCTTGGTGGATTGCGGGATGCTCACGCGATGACCCATGAAGACGTCCACGGTCGTGGCGCTCGTGATGACGAGCCACTCGAATTGGCCGTCTTGTAGCTCATGCAGGGCGTTCACCAAAGCGGGACCGTCATCTGCCGTCGCGAAATTGATCATGGGCGCTATTACGGGAATCGCGCCATAGCTCCGGAGAGTCGACGCGACACCGTCGCCCCACTTTCCACCTCGGGGCACTAGCACGCGCCAACCGCCGAGCGGTTTGGCTGCCATGCTCCCTATCCTGCCCCGAGCGGGGAGGCCTACGCGAATCGAGGGCTTTCGATCAGTCGTCGTCGCTCAGGATCGCCCACGCAACAACGCCAGCGACGATGATTGCTGCCGCGGTTGCACCGATGATCCATGGCACGGGATTCGCCTCGTATGACGACCGCACTTTCGTGCTCAACTCGCCCACGCGCTTCGGCACATTGAGCTTGTCTTCGATGGCATTGAGCGTGGCCTCAAGGTCAGCTCGAGTTGCCGATACTTTCGATCCGATGGGGTTACTCATGGTCCCGCTCGCTTTCCGGTGCCCTTTATTGCGCTGACATCCTTCTTAATGCTCGCCATCGATTCAGACGGAGCCGTCGAACTCTTCTTCAATTGCGCTACTCCCGCGGCAATGAGAATCGCCGCGCCAGCGAGCAGAACCCCGCCGACGATGAGCGCAGCTGCCCACGGTGGTAGAACTTGCGCGAGCGCGAGGATACCGGCG
>JANOOQ010000429.1:0-1782 GCA_031421515.1 Leifsonia sp. | reverse complement strand
CGGGCACCGGCGGTGCGAGGAGGTCGAGTGAGGGCATGCATCCATTATCGCATCAGTTTCGAAGATATGTTCGAATCGTGCACAATCTGTGGATAAGTCACCGGAAGGCGAAAAGCGTCACCCTGTGGAGGAGAAGCGCGGTGAATGAGAGTGGTGTTACGAAAGCTCGGGCCGCCGATCGAGGTGGATGCCGGCAATCATGCACCGCACGGATCCCCCCGCGAGCTCGATCGTGGGAATGTCGACGGCCACAATGCTGCAGCTCGCTTCGATCACTGTGCGCTGTTCCGCCGTGAGGCTCGCTTCCGCGCGACGCGACAGCACGAGAATCCGTCCAGCACTGCCGCGCAACTCAATCGCGTTGCCCGCGAAGTCCTCGATCTGGTCGTGGCTCAAGTCGATAATCGTTCGATCTTCGGCCGCGAGCCGATCGGTGATTTCGTCTCGACGAGCCTCGTCATCGATCATGTCGAGACCCACGAGCGCGAAGTCGGTAGCGATACACATCATGACGTTGGTGTGATAGATCGGGATGCCCGCCCGATCACTCGCCTCAAACATCATGGGCTCGTAACCGAACATGGAACAGAACCGCTCGACCGCGAGAGGATTCGCGCGGCGGGAGTGAGCCGCATATGCAACGCGGTTGACCGCGTCAAGCACCATAGCGCCCGTGCCCTCTAAGAAGATGTCGTCATACTCAAGTCCCGAGTAGTCGATGATGTCTTGCACGCGGTAGCGCTGCTTGAGCAACTCGATGACGTCCCACCGACGCTCTCCGCGACGGTTGGGCGAATACATCGGATAGAGCGCGATGCGCCCACCCGCGTGCGTCGAGAACCAGTTGTTGGGAAACACACTGTCGGGAGACAAGTCCTCTTCGTCCTCGAACAAGTGCACCGTGACGCCCGCGAGCTCGAGCGCCGCGGCGACGGCCGTTGTTTCGTCGAAGGCTGCCTTGGCGATCGCTGCGGCATCCCGTGCCGTATCGACGGACTGAAACTTGTTGTCTGCCGCGGTTTCGGGATTGGGCGCGAACTTGTGAGGTCGAACGAGTAGGACGGCCGATGGCGCTTGAGCCGACATCGCCGCTACGCGCCGGCTGCGAGGACGAGCGAGTACAAGTCTTTCGGGTCTGCGGGCTCGGCGATGAGGTCGACATCTTCGAAATACGACGTGCCGTCGACTTGATCGCGAACGTAGCGCAGCGCGGAGAAATCTTCGATCGCGAAACCGACGGAGTCGAAGATCGTGATTTGCTCGGGCGAAACCCGGCCGGGGCGGCGGCCCACCAGGACTTCCCACAGCTCTGTGATTTCGGAGTCGGGCAGCAACTGCTGAATTTCACCCTCGATGCGCGTTTGCTCAGTGAACTCGACGAAGACGGATGCGCGGCGCAAGATTTCGGAGTCGAGCTCGGTCTTGCCGGGGCAGTCCCCGCCGATCGCGTTGACGTGCACGCCTTCGACAACCATGTCGTCGGACAGGATCGTGGCGTTCGTCTTGTCGGCGGTGCACGTCGTGATGATGTCCGCCCCAGCGACGGCGTCGTGCGAACTTGTGGCGCGCACAACGTCGAAGCCCAGGGGGGTGACATTGCGAATGAATTTGTCGAGGGCGGCGGGGTCGGTGTCCCACACTCGCAAGCTCGAAACGCCCATGATCGCGCGGAACGCGAGCGCCTGAAACTCCGCTTGCGTGCCCGTTCCGATCATCGCCATGACCTTCGACTCTGGGCGAGCGAGAGCGCGCGCCGCGAGCACAGACGTCGCGGCAGTGCGC
>JANOOQ010000428.1:0-2928 GCA_031421515.1 Leifsonia sp. | reverse complement strand
ACGGATTGCCGCCGAGTTTCCCGGCCTCAAGTGGTTGCTCATCGGGGACGACGGTCAGCACGACGTAGAGCTCTATGGAGAGTTTGCTGCCGCGCATCCTGAAAACGTGGCCGCCGTCGCGATTCGACAACTGTCGACGAGTGAAGCGGTCTTCGCGGGCGGGCGCAGCAAAGCAGCCGAGCGCGAAGCCGGATCGTCGGTGCGGTGGTTTTACGCTCCCGATGGCGCAGGACTCAGCGAGCAACTCGTTGCCGCTGGACTCCTCAAGCTCTGACGCGGCGCGGCGCTAGACGGTCGCAGTGAGCTCCGCGAAGTCTGCGTCTGTGAGCTCGATGAGCGCAGCGGCCGTGTTCTGCTCCAGGTGCTCGATGCTCGCGGTACCGGGAATGGGAAGCATGACGGGCGACCGCCGCAGCAACCAGGCGAGCGCGAGTTGCGATGGCGTCGCGTCGAGTCGAGCGGCGACTCTCGCGAGCGGTCCGTCGGGGCCAGCGAGCTTGCCTGTCGCGAGTGGATACCAGGGCAGGAAGGCGATTGCGTTGGCCTCGGCGAAGTCGAGAACATCCGTTGAGGCTCGATCGACCAGGTTGAACCGGTTCTGCACCGAAACGATGGGTGCGACGGCTTGCGCGGCCGTGAGTTGCTGAACCGTGACTTCCGATAGCCCAATGTGGCGAATCTTGCCTTCGGATCGCATCGCGGCGAGTTCGCCGACTTGATCCTCGAGAGGCACGGTCGCGTCGATTCGGTGCAACTGCAAGAGGTCGATTCGATCGAGCCCGAGGTGACGCAGATTGAGTTCGACTTGCTGTCGCAAGTACTCGGGGCGACCCAGCTCCATCCACCGGTTCGGACCTTGCCGGGTGAAGCCGACCTTCGTCGCGATCACGAGATCGTTGGCGTAGGGATGCAGCGCTTCACGAATGAGGTGGTCGGCTACGAATGGCCCATACGAGTCGGCCGTGTCGATGAGCGTGATGCCAAGTTCGACGGTGCGGCGAAGCACCGCGATTGCACCGTCGTGGTCGCGCGATGGCCCCCACACGCCTCGACCCGGGAGTTGCATTACGCCGTAGCCGAGTCGATTGACCGAGAGGTCGCCGCCGATTGAGAAGCTGCCGGATGCCCCTGCGGGAGTCATTGAATCGCTCATACCTTGAGCCTACGCAAGCGCGCCGCTACTCGATCATCGCTTGGCACTCGTCGAAGCAGTGGACGAAGCGGCCCGTCTCACCCGAGAGAGTTCGGCGGGCAATCAGCAAGCGATGTGCGGCGTCATCTATGAGCGTCTCCGACAGCGTTCCCGCGTCAACGGCAGCGTGCACTGCGGCAGTCACGCCCGCGACATCGACTCCCCCGACGTATAACAAGATCGTGTTGCCTGCAGCGACCGCCGCGATCGCGTTGGACGCTTGATTCGCGAGCTCAGGTCGACCCGAGCGCTCGAGCATCGACATGTCATCGGTGATCACGAGCCCCTCGAAACCCAAGTCATTGCGCAACACGTCGTGCCACAGCGGCGAGAGCGTCGCGGGTTTTGCGTCGACGGCGTCGAATTGAAGATGCCCCATCATGACAACCTCGGCACCCGCGTCTATGCCCGCGATGAACGGCAGCGCGTGGGTCGTTCTCCACTCGTCGAGGCCAATCGCCGTCGTCGGGATGCTCGAGTGTGAGTCACCCGGCGATACCCCGTGGCCGGGGAAGTGCTTGAGCGTCGACCACACAAGCCCTGCTTCACCTGCCACGGCTTGCGCTACGCGCGCTGCGGCATCCGCTCCCGTCGCCCCCATCGAGCGCTCGAAAATGAAGGAGGACGGGTCACCCGTGACGTCGGCGACGATCCCGAAGTTCATCGTGACACCCAACCCGTTGAGCAGGGCGCCACGCGACGCGAAAGCTGCGCGTGCTGCCTCCGGCGGCAAGTAGCGCAATTCTTCAGCGGATGCGGCCTGGTCGGTGTCGATGCGGCGCACGATGCCGCCCTCTTGGTCAATGCCGATGAGCAGGGGTAAGCCCGCTTCGACGCTCATGGCCGACGTCATGCTCGACAAACGATCGGCCGGGTCGGGGATGTTGTCACCCATGAGGATGAAACCACCGAGGTTGTTGGCGTCAGCGGTCGCTTCAAATTGCGCCGCGTTGATGCCCCCGATGTGAATCATGAACATGCTTTGGATCTTCTCGTCGAGCGTCATGACACTCAGCCGGTCGTCGGCGTATTGCTTGATGGGGTCGATGATCGGCGGCGGCGGTCGTTCGACAACAGGCGGCGTCGGCGGCGCCGGTTCGAGCATGGCAAACCCGACGACGACGAGAGCGACCGCGACGAGAGCGCCGATGATGCCCAACACGATGGCCCTCACCGGCCGAACCTTGCCGCCGGTGGCCATGCCGAGATGCTATCTCGTGCGCGGCGCACAAGACGCTTACGATTGCAGCATGCTCCGCACGATCGTTGCGCTCGCGAAATCCACTCACCCCGTTCCGAGCCTTGCCGTGACCGGGATCGTCATCATTCTCGGAATTGGCGTAGGGCTCGAGCCGTGGCGACTCGCGCTGCTTGGGGCGGTAGTTCTCTCCAACCAGTTCTCCGTGGGGCTTTCGAACGATTGGCTCGACGCCGATCGCGACCGAGCCGTCGGACGTCACGACAAGCCCGTCGCTCAAGGCCTCGTGAGCGCGCGACTCGCTCGCACCTCGGCTTTCACGCTCGCTGGTCTCTCGATCGCCTTATCGTTCGGGCTCGGCTGGCGGGCCGCGGTTGCGTTGGGCGTCTTCCTTGTGTGCGGTTGGGCGTACAACCTGTGGCTCAAGTCGACGGTGTATTCGGTCGAGCCTTACATCATCGGCTTCGGCTCGCTTCCGCTCGCGGTAACGCTCGCGCTACCCACTCCCGAGGTCGCTTCGGTGTGGGCAGTTCTCGCG
>JANOOQ010000427.1:0-6583 GCA_031421515.1 Leifsonia sp. | reverse complement strand
CATTCCGTTCCTCGGGCTTTAGGCCGAAGCTAGCCGACGGCGGGATTCGACTCCCCCGCGCGAACACGGGTTCTCAGGGCTGCATCGGCTTGAAATGTGAAATGGCCCCGACTTCGCGGGGCCATTTCACATTTGTAGCTGAGGCGGGATTCGAACCCGCGACCTCACGATTATGAGTCGTGCGCTCTCACCAACTGAGCTACTCAGCCACGCGACATCCGGTTACAAAATCCGGCTATCGAGCCCCCTGTGGGAATCGGACCCACTACCTCTTCCTTACCAAGGAAGTGCTCTACCAATGAGCTAAGGGGGCGCACAAACGGCGAAACGCCGATTTAGCACCGTACGAGACTAGCATCCAGCGACACGCACTAAGGGCTAGCTCATTCCAGTCAGAACCCTCCGGTCATTTCGAGCATGTAAACGATCGCTGCCCGCCATCTGCAAGCGCTTACATCCTCCCGCGAATGCCGTATCGTGTTCGCATGACCCCACAAAGTGCCACGACTTCCGTCGCGCCTGCACACGAGAATTCGCCGGGCTCCGAGTGGTGGCGAAGCGCCGTGATCTATCAGATCTACCCACGCTCGTTCGCTGACTCGACCGGCAATGGCATCGGTGACCTCGTGGGCATCACGCACCGACTGCCGTCTCTCGTTGAACTGGGGATCGACGCCGTCTGGCTGTCACCCTTCTTCCGCTCGCCGCAGAAGGACGCCGGCTACGACGTCTCCGACTATTGCGACGTAGACCCAATTTTCGGCTCGCTCGACGACTTCGATGCCCTCCTCGCGACGGCGCACGACCTCGGCATCAAGGTCATCGCCGACATGGTCCCGAACCACACCTCGGATCAGCACGAGTGGTTCCATGCAGCTCTCGCGTCTGGCGAAGGTTCCGCCGAGCGTGAGCGCTACATGTTCCGCGACGGCAAGGGCCCCAACGGCGACGTTCCACCCAACAACTGGCAGTCGGTGTTCGGCGGGTCCATGTGGACGCGCGTCACCCGACCCGATGGAACCCCCGGCCAGTGGTACCTCCACATCTTCGACAGCTCTCAGCCCGACCTCAATTGGGAGAACCCGTGGGTGCGTGAGCAGTTTCACGACATCCTTCGATTCTGGCTCGATCGCGGCATTGATGGATTCCGAGTGGATGTCGCGCACGGAATGATCAAGAAGCCCGGGCTCCCCGACTACACGCCGCCCGCCGAAGGCGCGAGCATGGGCGCCGATGGATCGACGGATGGCGAGCCCGTGGAAGACGCGCCGTACTGGGGCCAAGAGGGCGTGCACGAGATCTGGCGCGGCTGGCATGGCGTGCTCGCCGAATACGAGGGCGACCGTGTGCTCTGCGCGGAAGCCTGGCTCGACACTCTCGACAAGGTCGCCCTGTGGGTGCGGCCGGATGAGATGAGTCAAGCGTTCAATTTCCCGTTCATGTTCGGCGACTGGGCGGCCCCCGCACTTCGCAGCGTCATCACCGAGTCGATCGACGCTTTCGCGGCGGTGGGCGCGCCCTCCACTTGGGTGCTTTCAAACCACGACGTCGTTCGACACGCATCGCGACTCGCCCTCCCGGAGGACAGTCCCGCACAAGGTACAGGGATCGGCCCTGCAACGGTCGGCAAGCCCGACAACGTGCTTGGCTTGCGTCGAGCTCGCGCCGCATCATCCCTCATGCTCGCGCTTCCTGGCAGTAGCTATATCTACCAAGGCGAAGAGCTCGGACTGCCTGAAGACACCGAGATTCCCGATGCCGCGCGCCAAGACCCGACGTGGTTCCGCACGAGCGGCGAGAAATATGGCCGCGACGGATGCCGCGTGCCGATTCCGTGGGAGGCAGACGCGCCCGCCTACGGCTTCAGCCCGTCAGGCAAGAGCTGGTTGCCGCAGTCGGCGGACTGGGCACGGTTCGCTCGAGACTCTCAAGCCGGGGTTGCCGGCAGCACTCTCGAGCTGTACCGAACCGCGCTCGAGCTTCGACGCGCTCACGCGCTCGGCACAGGAGCAATCGAATGGCTCGACGGCTACGACGACAACGTCGTGGCATTCCGAAACGGCGACATCATCGTTATTTGCAACACGGACGACATTGCGGTTGAACTGCCCATTGGCGACATCGTCTTGTCGAGCGGCGAGATCACAGGCGGCGCTTTGCCGGGGGACGCGACCGTGTGGATCAGTTCACCGCGTTAGCGGTCAAGAACCCGAACGGGTCGACTGACACGCTACCGACGTGGATCTCGAAATGTAAGTGCGGGCCGGTTGAATTTCCGGTCTCGCCGACGAGCCCGACAAAGTCGCCAGCCTTGACGAGGTCGCCAACTTTGAGTGGACTCGAGCCGGTCTGCATGTGCGAATACTGACTATCGAACGCGAGCCCATCGACGTTATGTGAGATCACGACGTTGTTGCCGTAGCCGTACTGGTCATCAGCGTGAAGCATTACGATCCCGTCCGCCACTGCGTAGATGGGCGCGCCGTTGCCGGGATTGAAGTCGATGCCATTGTGCTGTGCGCGGCCGGAGATCGAGGCGTCACGCAGTCCGAAACCGTCGGAAATCGGCACGAAATAAGGGAAGGGCCATCGGATGGCACCTGTTGTCGCAGTGTAGTTGTAGCTCACGTTTGCATACCTGAGTCGCAGCTGTTCGGCCCACGACATTACCTCAAAGGAATCCCGAGCTGTCTCAACGATTGTCGCTTCGGCCGATACCGCGAGGGTTTGGCCCGGCACCTTGAGCGCGACGACCTCGGGTGCCGCGGCGCTCGCGTCGCTCAAGAAGGCGTTCGCGGGAACCGACATGCCGACCAAAAGGGCCGCCGCAAACAACATCGCACCGAGCGAAAGCATTTTGGATGCAGCCCGCCTCACGGGCTTTTGCTTCGGAACGTTGCGCGGGGGTCGCGTCGCGCGCGTCGGCTTGCTTGCGAGTTCACGAGCTTCGCGGCGAGTCAGTGCGGCTGAATTCGCTGGAGTCGCCGACATGTCACGCTCGCGCATTGACATGGGTTCTCCTCTAAGTCACCGCTCCTGAACTCGGCGGCGACCAGACTTCTCGGCGGCTGTGGACGCACGCTGCATCACAACAAGATAACGAATCGTGTCAAGGGTACCCGGTGCTGGCTGGGAATTCCACCTCAACGCTCACGCCCCGAGCGACGCGAGCACTGCCTCGAGGGATGCCGCGACATCCGGTTGGGCAGCAATGATGAAGTCACGACTCGGCGCGGCAAGCCCAAGCCCCTTCACGGTCGCTCCCGCTTCGCGCGCGATGAGGGCTCCAGCGGCGTGATCCCATGGACTCAGCGTGCGTTCGAAGTAGGCGTTGTAGCGACCAGCCGCCACGAAGCACAAATCGAGCGACGCGGTGCCTTGCCGACGGATGTCGCGCACCAATGGCAAGAGCCCTGCGACCACTGCGCCCTGCTGGCCCCTCGTTGCGGAGTCGTACGCGAAGCCCGTTGCCACGAGCGCTTGCGACAGTTCCACTCGATCTGCGACGTGGAGTTCGGCACCGTTCATGTGCGCGCCGCCGCCCAGACTCGCCGTGAATACCTCACCCGTCGCGGGGTTGACGACGCAACCCGCGAGCGCTTTCCACGTGAGCGGGTCCGGCTCGCCCTCAACAACGGCGATGCTCACCGCGTAGTGCGGGATGCCGTACAAGAAGTTGACGGTGCCATCGATCGGATCGACGAGCCAAGTGAGTCCGCTAGAGCCGCGCTCGGCACCGCTCTCTTCGCCAAAGAAGCCATCGCCTGGTCGAGCGTCGGCGAGCAACCCGCGAATGAGTGCTTCAGTCTCACGATCCGCTTCAGTAACGACATCGACGGGGGACGACTTGGATGCCGCGACAGAAACTCCCTCGGACCGACGCAGCTTCGCGAGCTCGCCTGCCCTAATCGCAATGTCACGGGCGAGAGTGAGGAGGTCGTCATTTGGCACGGTGTCAGCCTAGCTAGGGTGCGCGCCACGAATTGGTCTTTCGACTGGCCGACGGCATCGCTAGGGTGTCTTGCATGACTCGCGAGCAGCCCGAACCCGACGCCCTCGTCACCCTCGATCTCAGCTCGGCCGCACCGCGCTCCCGATTCACGCGTGCCGTCGTGGGCGTTCAGCTCGCAATCGTGTTCGGCGCGATCGCTCTCGCATGTGCCGTGCTCTATTTCGGCTACGCGCTAATCCCGGCCGTCGCCCAGTGGGAGCTGCTCATCGAGTGGGTCGCGCCCGTCGTTGGTGTGCTGTCGTTCGGCCTCGCTTTGCTGGGGCTCGAGTTCGTGCGCCGTTCCCGCAAGAATGCCGCCTCCGAGCCGACGGTATTCGACGACGCGGCGGCGGCGGCGGCGATCGATGCATATGACCCCGAGAGTGGCGGTCCGGCCCCGATGAGTGCGACGAGCCCTCCGCCCGCTCCTAAAGGACCGACGATCCTCTGACGTGAGCGAGCAGTCAGAATTGTCTGATGCAATACACCCAGCTTCGCGATCTGACCGTCTCCCGCCTCGGCCTCGGCTGCATGGGAATGAGTCACCTCTATACGGGGCATAGCCGAGGCGACGCTGCGTCGATCCGAACCATCCATCGCTCCCTCGACCTCGGCGTGACTCACCTCGACACTGCCGAGATCTACGGACCGTTCACGAACGAAGTGCTCGTTGGCAAAGCGATTGCTAAGCGGCGCGACTCCGTCGTGCTTGCAACCAAGTTCGGACTGCGGAGCCACATCGGCGGAACGGCACCCGTCGATAGCTCTTCCGCCAACATCCGCGCTGCCGTCGAAGGCTCGCTCACGAGGCTCGGCACTGACCGCATCGACCTCTACTACCAGCACCGGGTCGACCCTGCCGTGCCGATCGAAGACGTGATCGGCACCCTGGTCGAACTCATCGACGAGGGCAAGATTGTGCACATCGGACTCTCCGAGGCGAGTCGCGAAACGATCCGCCGGGCGAATGCCGTGCATCCAATCACCGCGCTCCAGTCTGAATACTCGCTGTGGACGCGCGACGGAGACGACGGCACGTTGGCTCTCTTGAAGGAACTCGGCATCGGCTTCGTGCCATACTCGCCGCTCAATCGCGGCTTGCTCGCCGGGTTGATTCGCTCGCGAGCTCAGCTCGATGAGACTGATTGGCGCCTTTCGAATCCGCGCTGGGTTGAAGGTGCGTTCGAGCAAAACCTCACGGTCGTCGATGGACTTGCTGCGATCGGTTCAGAGATCGGCGCCACGCCGGCTCAAGTAGCGCTGGCTTGGCTGCTTGCGCTCGGAAGTGACTGGTCGCCGATCCCGGGAACTATTCGCATCGACCACCTCGAGGAAGACCTCGGCGCACTCGACGTCACCCTAGGCCCCGAGCACATGCAGCGTTTGACCGCGTTTACTCCCGCGGTCGGCGACCACCACACGGCGCCGCAGCTCGCGCTGTTCGACCGGTGAGCGCACGAAGCGGGACAATAGCCTCATGAGCGACACCACGAGAATCGCAGTCATTGGCCTCGAAGAAGCGGGCGGATTGATCGCGGGCGGTCTCGCTGCGGCGGGAGCTGACGTCATCGGCTTCGACCCCGCGAAGCCATCCGACCCGCCCGTGGCCGTAGCCGAGAGCGCCGAAGCCGCCGTCGCGGGTGCCGACGTCGTCATCTCGATCAATTCGTCGACGGTGTCGCGCAGAGTCACCGAGCAACTCGCTCCCGCGCTCGACCCGGGCGCGATCTTCGCCGACCTCAACACGGGCACGCCCGCGCTCAAGAAGTCCCCCGCCGAGTTGTTCCCGACGGCGCGTTCGCGGATGTCGCGATCATGAGCCCCGTGCCAGGCCTCGCCGAAAAGGCACCCATGGGCGTCGCGGGCACCGGCGCCCACCGGTTCATCGAGCTGCTCGAGCCCTTCGGCATGAACCTCGAGTACGTCTCGCAAGTGCCGGGCGAAGCGGCCGCGCGAAAGCTACTGCGGAGCATCCTCGCGAAGGGAATGGCGGGCGTGCTCATCGATTGCTTGTGGGCCACCGAGAGCATGGGGCTGCAAGATTGGGCGTTCGAAGAGATTCAGCGCGAGTTCGACTCGAGCTCGAGCGCGACGTCCAAGCGCTACCTCTCGGGAACCGCGCAGCACCTCAAGCGACGTCAGATCGAGATGATGGATGTCCCAGTCGACGATGGTCGACGGGGTTGCGCTCACGTACTCGCGCATTCTGCACGGCAAGAAGATTCCGTTCAGCAAGCAGGTTTAGTAGTCCAACTGCCTCTGCAGCTCGTCGAGCACGACGGCCTTTGAAGCTCGCTAGGCAAAACGTGCCTGTGTGCACAATAAATCCATCGACGAACCCAACAGGAGCATTGAAAGGAACGCCGACCGAGGGTGCCGGCCGACACCGGTGGAAGCGACTCGAGAAACCAGATTTCCTTCGAAGCCAACTCTCCGACCCGTCTGGAAAATGGGTTATAGGCCAAAAGGAGTGGATGGGATCTTGATCTAGGCGCGTGGTTGCTGGGGAAAGTCGGGGTCGTCTTACTCGGTGACGCTTAGTCGTGGCTCTTCACTCGAACTCGACGACGTGTGTGTTATGTGGTGCTCGGC
>JANOOQ010000426.1:0-8318 GCA_031421515.1 Leifsonia sp. | reverse complement strand
TGCTTTCTGGCGACGAGCCTAACCGTGCCAACTGATTAGTACTAGGGCGAGTTGCTGCCGAGCGTCGTGATGAGTCGCTGAAACGAGTCCAAGCGCTGTCGGCCCAGCTCGCCGAGCTCGCCCGCCGAGACTGCCTCGATCATGGCGCAATCGGGCGAGTCGGGAAGGTGCGTGCATCCGCGCGGGCAATTCTCGGCGATCGCCGCGAGATCGGTAAACGATCGTAAAATGTTGGAAGGGTTAACGTGGCCGAGCCCGAAGGAGCGAACGCCGGGGGTGTCAACGATCCAGCCCGAGCCGATTCGGTACGAGATGGTCGATGACGACGTGTGCCGGCCTCGACCCGTCACGTCGTTTACGCGACCGATCGCGCGATTCGCCTCGGGAACGAGTGCGTTCACGAGCGTTGACTTTCCCACGCCGGAGTGGCCGACCGCGACGGTCGTATGGCCCTCGAGCAGCTCGCGAATGGTGTCGAGAGGTACGTCGTCCGATCTGCTCTGGATTACTTTGAGGTCGAGCCCCGCGAAGTTCTCAAGAAAGCCCGCGGGGTCAGCGAGGTCGGTCTTTGTGATGCACAGAATGGGCGTGATTCCAGCGTCGAATGCCGCTACCAAGTAGCGATCGACGAGCCTCGGCCGCGGTTCGGGATTCGCGGCTGCGACGACGATGAGCATTTGGTCGGCGTTCGCGACAATGATGCGTTCGACGGCGTCAGTGTCGTCTGCGCTGCGCCTCAAGAGCGTCGAGCGGGGTTGAATTCGTACGATGCGCGCGAGGCTTCCGTCGTCACCCGAGACGTCGCCGACCAGGTCGACCCAGTCGCCCGTAACCACCGAAACCTTTCCGTCTTGGTTGCGACCGAGTTCCCGCGCTCGAGTCGCTACGAGCTGCCGTTCATCCGCCGTGTGCTCGGCAACCCACACGCCGTAGCGCCCGCGATCGACGCTGAAGACGCGACCCGTGACGGCGTCGGCGTGTTCCGGACGCTGCTTGCTTCGCGGCTTGTTGGCCTTCGGATTGGGGCGAACTTTCGCAGCACTCTCGTCGTACTCGGAATACGCTCCGTCGTCATCGTCGTCCGTAATCCAACTCATGCGCTAGGGAGACCCGATCCCGCCGTGCTCGCTGACTGCGAGCAATTGCGATAGCCACAGCTGGGCAAATTGCGGAATCGTCTTCGTCGTCGTCGCGATGTCTTCAATCAGTACGCCCTCGACCGCGAGCCCGACGATCGCGCCGGTCGTTGCCATCCGGTGATCCTCGTACGTATGCCATAAGCCGCCGTGAAGCTCAGCTGGCTCGATCCTGAGTCCGTCATCGAGTTCGGTAACTTTGCCGCCGAGAGCATTGAGCTCGGATGCGAGGGCCGCGAGTCGGTCGGTCTCGTGTCCACGAAGGTGCCCGATGCCCGTGATCGAACTCGGGCCGCTAGAGAATGCAGCGAGCCCGACGATCGCGGGCGCAAGCTCGCCGCCCGCGCTCAAATCGATGTCGACACTCGGCAAGCGATCGCCCGAGAGGATACCCGCGCCGCCGTCTACCGTGAGTGCGCCGTCCGCTCGACTCACGCGTGCGCCGAAGAGCGGCAGAAGCGTCTCGAGGTGGGCGCCCACTTGAGTCGTGGACTCGGGCCACCCCTCGATGGTGACGGTGCCCCCCGCGATCACGGCCGCCGCGAGAAACGGGGCCGCATTCGAGAGGTCGGGTTCGATGAGCACTTCGCCACCCGAGATCGGTTGCGGCTCGACAATCCAATAACCCGGCTCGGGACTCTCGACGACGACTCCGCGCGCGTTCAGGCACGCAATCGTCATATCGATGTGGGGGATGCTCGGCAAAGTCGCTCCCGTATGCCGAAGGTGCAGCCCTGTCGTGAAGCGGGGCGCAGACAACAAGAGGCCAGACACGAACTGGCTCGACGTGGAGGCGTCGATCTCCAGTTGCCCGCCCGCGACCTTGCTCGTGCCGTAAAGACTGAACGGCAGTGCGCCTCGACCGTCGTCGTTGACGTCAACACCGAGCGCGCGCAACGCGTCGATCATCGTGCGCATGGGACGACGACGCGCGCTTTCGTCACCGTCGAAAACGACGGGACCGAGCGCGAGCGATGCGAGGGGAGGCAGAAACCGCATGACGGTTCCCGCGAGACCACAATCGATCGGGCCGCCGCCGAGCAACTCGCCGGGAGTCACGAGCAGGTCGGGCCCAAAGGCTCCATCGCCGTCGACCTCGACGATGGTTGTTCCGAGCGCGCGAAGCGCCTCAATCATGAGCGCGCTATCGCGCGAGTGCAGGGGCCAGCGCAAGAGCGTCGGCCCGTCCGCGAGGGCGGAGAGCACGAGCTCCCGGTTCGTGAGGCTCTTGCTTCCGGGGAGTTGGAGCCGGGCATCCACTCGTCCCGTTGCCGTCGGCGCGGGCCATGGCCCGGGCGCGGCCGCAAGCACCAGTTCGTCGTCCCCGTAGGGGTTGAACTCGGGGCCGGAATAGTTGTACACCTGCATCGGTTACCACAGTATCGGGAGTTCGACACCCCCAAGGAGACCTCACTCGTGACCGCTACGCTCGAACTGCGCTCAGACACGATCTTGCGCAACCTAGAATTGGCGCTAATGAGTACCGACGAGGCCGAGCCCACTCCGGCCGCAGCAAAGAAGGCTCTCTTCGAGGAGCAAGCGCTGCCGTACATGGATCAGCTCTACGCGGCAGCGATGCGAATGACGCGCAATCCGGCCGATGCGGCCGATCTCGTTCAAGAGACGTTCATTAAGGCATTTCGGGCGTTCGATCAATTTCAGCAAGGTACGAACCTCAAGGCCTGGCTGTACCGCATCCAGACGAACACCTTCATCAACATCTATCGCAAGAAGCAACGCGACCCGTATCAGGGCACGATCGATGACCTCGAGGACTGGCAACTGGGTGGCGCCGAATCGGCCACCTCGACTACCACGCGCTCGGCAGAAGCCGAAGCGATTGACCACTTGCCTGACAGTGCCGTGAAAGAAGCTCTACAGTCGATTCCCGAAGACTTCAGACTCGCGGTCTACTTTGCAGACGTCGAGGGTTTTTCGTACCAAGAGATCGCCGACATCATGAAGACCCCGGTTGGCACTGTAATGAGTCGCTTACATCGTGGACGACGGATGCTTCGAGATCTACTATCTGATTACGCGCGTGACCGAGGCATTGCGGTTGCACCCGATTCACCCAGGAGCGCTTCATGACCGATTGCGGATGTGACAAGGCAAAAGCCGAGCTTGAAGAGTACTTGCATCGCGAGTTGAGCGAGCAGGACTTTCAAGACGTGACCGACCATCTCGCCAATTGTGACGACTGCAGCGGCGAGCACCTTGTCGGGCTTACCCTCACTCAAAAGATGCAGAAGGCGTGTAGCGAGAAGGCGCCTGACGAACTGAGAGCCGCGATTCTGTCGAAGCTGGAGAACGTCTAGGGCAGAGTGAGGGCCTTCGCGATCAAGTCGATTTGCTCTTGTGCACTGCGCTTCGACGATCCAGTCGCGGGAGAAGCGGATGCCGCGCGCGACGCAACCTTGATCGTGCGCCCCTTGAGGTGCCGAGCGAGCTCGAGACAAATGAACGGCCATGCGCCCTGATTCTCGGGCTCGTCTTGCGTCCACACCAGGTCGGCGTTTGGATACTGCTCGAGCACCGAGTTGATCTCCGTGATGGGCAGTGGGTAGTACTGCTCCATGCGAACTACCGCGACGGCGGTTTCGGCACGCTTCTCAAGTTCCGCAGCTATGTCGTAGTAGATCTTGCCCGCCGTGAGAATCACGCGTTTGATCGACGACTTGTCGTTCACACGATTGTCGTCGAGGATCGGTTCGAACTTGCCCTGCGTGAAGTCAGCTACTTCGCTCGTCGCGCCGCGCAATCGAAGCATGGCTTTGGGCGTGAACACGACGAGCGGCCTGCGAGGCCTCATGTACGCCTGGCGGCGCAGCAAATGGAAGTACGACGCTGGAGTCGACGGCCGCGCGACAGTCATGTTGTTCTCAGCACACAGCTGCAAATACCGCTCGATTCGAGCGGACGAGTGGTCAGGGCCCTGGCCCTCGTAGCCGTGTGGGAGGAGCATGACGACGCTCGATCGCTGTCCCCACTTTTGCTCGGCGCTCGAGATGAACTCGTCGATGACGGTTTGGGCGCCGTTGGCAAAGTCACCGAACTGCGCTTCCCACAAGACGAGTGCATCCGCGCGTTCGACGGAGTATCCGTACTCGTACCCGAGCGCCGCATACTCGCTCAGGAGCGAGTCGTAGATCCAGAACCGCGCTTGGTTCTCGGCGAGGTTCGCGAGCGGAAGCCACTCTTGACCATTCTCGCGATCGTGCAGCACGGCGTGGCGCTGAACGAAGGTTCCGCGTCGCGTGTCTTGGCCCACCATACGCACGGGAGTGCCTTCGAGTAGCACCGATCCGAGCGCGAAGAGTTCGCCCATGCCCCAGTCGATTGCGCCGTTGCGGCTCATGTCGACGCGCTTTTTGAGCAGCGCTTGGAGCTTCGGATGCACGGCGAAGCCGACGGGAGGATTATCGTGAGCGTCGCCGATGAGGCGCAGTACCGCCTCATCGATACCCGTTGACGCGGGCTCTCCGACGGCGTCATCCTGTTGCGAATCTGGCTTCTCGAGGTCAGCGATCGACTTTGTGCCCTCGGGAATGATGGGCATTGAACCGGTCTGGGCCTCGTGCGTTTCGGCAAACGCTCGCTCGAGGCTGCCCTGGAAGTCGGCGTGTGCCGCTTCGTATTCTTCTTGAGTAATATCGCCGCGACCCACAAGAGCCTCGGTGTACAGGTTTCGAACCGATCGCTTGGCCTCGATGAGGTTGTACATGAGGGGTTGAGTCATCGACGGGTCATCGCCCTCGTTGTGTCCGCGACGGCGGTAGCACACAAGGTCGATCACGACGTCGCGGTGGAATTCCTGACGGTACGCAAACGCAAACTCCGCAACGCGAATGACGGCTTCAGGGTCGTCCCCGTTGACATGGAAGATGGGCGCCTGGATCGTCTTGGCAACATCGGTCGAGTACGTCGACGTGCGACCTTCGCCGGGAGGCGTCGTGAACCCGACTTGGTTGTTGATGTTGACGTGCACCGTGCCACCCGTGCGGTACGCGCGCAATTGCGACATCTGCAGAATTTCGACAACGATGCCTTGGCCCGCCATCGCGGCATCCCCGTGAACCATGATGGGAAGCACCGTGAATGAGCCGATTGGCCGACGGTCTTGCTTCGCGCGCACGATGCCTTCAAGCACGCCGTCGACGGCCTCGAGGTGGCTCGGGTTCGCCGCGAGATAGACGGGAATCGTTTGACCGCTTGCCGCGGTGAACGTGCCCTCCGTGCCGAGGTGATACTTGACGTCACCCGAGCCTTGAACGGTCTTGGGATCTTGCGTTCCCTCGAACTCTCGGAAGATCTGCCCGTATGTCTTGCCCGCAATATTTGTCAGCACGTTCAGGCGACCACGATGGGCCATGCCGATCGCAACCTCTTCGAGGTTGGCTTCCGCGGCCTTTTGCAACACGATATCGAGCAGTGGAACCAGTGACTCGCCGCCCTCGAGACTGAATCGCTTCTGCCCGACGTACTTGGTTTGCAGGAAGGTCTCAAAGGCTTCGGCTTCATTGAGCTTGCCGAGCACGCGCATTTGCTCGTCGTGACCGGGTTTCGTGTACCGCTCCTCGAGGTGATCTTGGAACCAACGCCGCTGCTCGGGGTCTTGAATGTGCATGTACTCGATGCCGATGGTTCGGCAGTACGAGTCGCGCAACACACCGAGAATCTCGCGCAAGAGCATCGTGCGCTTGCCGCCGAAACCGCCCGTGACGAATTCACGATCGAGGTCCCAAAAGCTCAAGCCGTGGCTCGAGATGTCGAGGTCGGGGTGCGACCGCTGACGGTACTCAAGCGGGTCGATGTCGGCCATGAGGTGGCCGCGAACCCTGAACGCGTTGATGAGTTCTTGAACGCGCGCAGTCTTGTCGACGTTGTCAGCGAGATCGACGCTGATGTCTGCTGCCCAGTGGATTGGGTCGTACGGAATCCTCAGTGCCGCGAAGATGTCTTCGTAGAAGTGGTGCTCGCCAATGAGGCGCTCGTGGATCTTCTTGAGAAACTCCCCGGAGCCCGCGCCCTGAATAACACGGTGGTCGTACGTGCTCGTGAGCGTAATCGTCTTGCCGATTCCGAGCTCGGCGAGAGTTTTGGGACTCGCGCCCTGAAAGGCCGCGGGGTACTCAAGCGCGCCAGCGCCGACGATGCAACCGGAGCCGCGCATCAGACGTGGAACTGAGTGTTCCGTGCCGATTCCGCCCGGGTTCGTGAGTGAGATCGTGTTGCCGCTGAAGTCGTTCGTCGTAAGCTTGTTTCCGCGTCCGCGCGCGACGACATCTTCGTACGCAGACAAGAACTCGCCGAACCCCATGGTGTCGGCGCGCTTGACGCCGGGAACCACAAGAGAGCGAGTTCCATCGGGCTTCGGGATGTCAATCGCAATGCCAAGATTGATGTGGGCTGGCGTTACAACGGATGGCTTGCCGTCGACCTCCTCGTAGAAGACGTTTTGGCTCGGAAACTCCTTGAGAGTCTGAACCATCGCCCACGCAATGAGGTGGGTGAACGACACCTTGCCACCGCGAGCGCGCTTGAGGTGGTTGTTGATGACGATGCGGTTGTCGATCATGAGCTTCGCGGGAATCGTGCGCACACTTGTCGCCGTCGGAACCGTGAGGCTCGCGTCCATGTTGGCAGCGAGAGACTTTGCGGGGCCTTTGAGAGCGGCAACCGTGTTCTCAGTCTCGGGGGCGGGAGTGGCGTCATCCGCTACCGTTTGGATGGGCATCGTCGCGGGTGCGTCGGCGGGAATGGGTTGCGGTTTGGCTTGCACCGACGTCGTGCGCGCAATGGGCTGGTTGCCAGCACCGGGCGAAGTGGGAGCGGGCGTTTCGCCTGCGGGCACGGGGACTTCGAGGAGCGGAAGTTCGGGAACCTCGAGTGGCGCGCCTTCACTCACCGTGCCCTCTACGGGATGGTAACTCTCGAGGGTGGGCCACCACGACTCGTCGACCGAGTTCTTGTCTTGTTTGTACCGCTCGTACATCTCATCTACGAGCCATTCATTCGCTCCGAATTCACCCGAGGAGTCTCCTTCAGGTGCAATTCCGGTCACTTGGCTCGACACAGCCGACCGCCCACTTTCAATTCAGATCGTCACAACGTAAAAGGGCATGCACCCGTCTCTGGATGCACCAAATCAACAGTACACTCGCGGGTTGATAGACTCGGGCCACGATGGATGACCCCCCCTCTAAACGCGTAGCCGGTGGCGCGCATGTATGAGTTGATCATGCTGGGCGTGGGAATTCTCCTGACCATCGGCACGGGATTCTTTGTCGCGTCAGAATTTGCGCTTGTCAACCTCGATCGATCCGATCTTGAGGTGCGACAAGAGCGAGGGGAACGCGGTCTCGGGCTAACGATTCGCGCGCTCAAGAAAACCTCGACGCATTTGTCGAGCGCTCAGCTCGGAATCACGCTTACGACCCTCTTGACGGGCTACACCCTGGAACCCGCGTTCAGCGTGTGGTTTGCCGTTCCCCTTGGCGCTCTTGGGTTGAGCGAGTCGGCGACTCGGATCATCGCAACGATTCTCGCGATTACGGTAGCGACGCTCTTGTCGATGATCATCGGAGAGCTCGTGCCTAAAAACCTCGCGCTAGCTCTTCCGCGAGCGACGGCGAAAGTCGTCATGCCCTTCCAGGTTGCGTTTACGACGGTGTTCCGCCCGACGGTGCACGTGCTCAATGGCTCGGCCAACGGAATCCTTCGGTCCATCGGAATTGAACCGAAAGAAGAGCTATCGGGCGCGCGAACCGCTGAAGAACTCACGTCGCTCGTGCGCAGGTCGGCGCGTGAGGGGAGCCTCGATCGTGACACCGCGACGCTGCTCGCGCGCACTCTCGCTTTCGCCGACCACACGGCGCAAGACGTCATGACGCCGCGACCGCGCGTCGCGAGCGTCGACCGCACCGACAGCGCCGTCGACGTTATTCAGCTCGCGCGCAAGACTGGGCTATCGCGCTTTCCCGTGATTGACGACTCGATCGACGAAGTCGTCGGGATTGTGCACGTCAAGCAAGCCGTCGCTGTTCCTCGCGAGAAACGTGCAGAGGTTCCCGTGTCTGCGTTGCAGTCGGATGCCCTGCGGGTGCCCGAGACGATGAAACTCGATGTGCTGCTCGCCGAACTCCGCGGCCGGGGATTCCAGCTCGCGGTCGTCGTCGACGA
>JANOOQ010000425.1:0-1927 GCA_031421515.1 Leifsonia sp. | reverse complement strand
GAGCAAGCTCACCATGTGCGGGAAGAGGAACCATCCTGACGCGGCCCCGGCGAAAAACAGCGGGACGGCCGAGAAGAAGAAGCCGAAGGTGTAGCGCCTCTCGCGAGATGTCAGGCCGGGAACCATAAAGGCGAAGATCTGGTACAGCCAAATCGGCGATGCGATGATGATCGCAATCGTTATTGAGATTGCGATGCGCAAGTCGAAGGCACCCGTGACGGTCGTGTAGACGATCGTTGCGTTGCGCTCCTCCGCGATCTCGTTGATCGGCACGCGCAAGGCATCGATCACGAACGGCGCCAAGAAGAATCCCGCGATCGCGCCAATCAGGATCGCAATCGCAGAAATGACGAGCCGCTTGCGCAATTCACGGAGGTGCTCGCCCAGCGACATGCGCTCATCGCTTTTGTTGCGCCACCGTCCCGTACGGGTGGCCACGGGCGCTATGACTTCGGCTTTGAGCTGGTGCTCTTCGGGGCGGCCTTCGCCGTCGTCGCCTGGGGTGCCGCTGGGGCTTGGGCTGCGTCATCCGCTTCGTCGACGACATCGGTCGTCGCTTCGTCTTTCATCGTCTTCACTTCGCTGCGGAAGATGCGCATTGACTGGCCGATGCTGCGAGCAAGGCCCGGAAGCTTGGGTGCGCCGAATAACAAGACAACGACAACGAGAATGACGATCAGGTGGGGCCAACCGAATGCGTTTCCGAACATGCGCTGCTACTTTCTGCCGGGGCGAGAAGCCAATTCTACAAGGGTCGTGGGGAGCGCGCGAAGTTGACGCGGAACCAAGTCGTCGGCAACTCACCGAAGCCCACAAGCACGTAGTCGGCGCGTGTCGTGCGCTTGGGGTGGTAAATGACCATCGCGGGTCGCTTGATGAGTTCAGCGTCGCCCGCACTGACGATCGACTTGATCGCGCTGCGAGTGATCCCGTCGCTCGCGGTATAGGTAACGGCGATGGACGGCGCGCCCGTTCCGCGAGGCCACACGAGAGACGACGTGCCACGCGTTTGGCTACCCGTTGTGAGCAAGAGGGCACGAATTGAGTTGCGGCGCATCCGGATCGCGATCCATAGGAGCACGAGAAACGTGATCGCGACGATCACGATGAGAGCGGTCAACGGTCGTACCACGCGGCGGGTAGGTCGAGCAGTCTTGCGTCAGCTTTCGTGATGCGTCTGGCTCGCGCCATCCGCTTCTCAAAGCGAACGCGTCGGCGCTCAAATCTGTGAGCTTTGCGGGCTTCTTCGCGGTCGCGGATGTCGCGCGCGCTCGCGAGCACGGCGATCGCGGGTCGTGGCAGCTCGACTTCGTCAAACTCGAGTATTTCCGCTCGATCGGCGAGGGTCGAGGCGTCATTGAGGAGCGCCATGAACTTGCGAAACAACCACCACGCGAAGAGCGCGAGCATGACGAGGAGGGTGAGCGCGAGGCCCGTCCACACGAGCACCCACACCCACCACTCAATTCGGTCGGTCATGAGGAATACCGTGCGGCACCCGCCGCAGCCCACTCGGCAACGGCCGCTCGTGCTTCGGGTGGGGACACGACCGTCGCGACGCCCGGCATGCTTGCGATGAGGCGCTTGAGTCCGTGGAAGTGTGAGACGCGAATCGTCGTGCGAACGCGACCGTTGACCTCGCTCGTCGGCGTGCCTTCGGGAATGTAGTCGGCGAGCAGCGAAGCGGACGTCGCCTCGACGTCGATCGTGACGATGAGATCATCGGGAGAGCCCTCGAAGAGGGAGTCGGGCAGCGTGACGTCTCGAGTTCCGTGGGTAATTGGCTCGCTCGTCACGACAGGATTCGAGATGCGGACGAGTCGGAACGTACGCAGCGCCTCACGCAAGTGGCACCAGCCGCGAACGTACCAGTCCGCGTCGATCGCCTCGACACGAAGCGGGTCGATTCGGCGGTGTTCGGCCTCGC
>JANOOQ010000424.1:0-3107 GCA_031421515.1 Leifsonia sp. | reverse complement strand
TCGGCGAGCGCTCGTACGGCCTCTACTTGTGGCACTGGCCCGTGCTTATCCTGCTCGTCGCCGTCTTGCCAGCGGATGCCGCGTGGTGGCTCACTCCCGTCGCAGCGCTAGTCATCACGGCTGCCGCCGCGGCGCTCTCGTTCCACTTCGTCGAGCGGCCGATCATGACGCTCGGGTTCAAGGGTGCCGTTGCAACCCTCAGAAGGCCCATTCAGCGTGCCGTGGCCGCAAGCGCCGCGCTCGCCCTCGTCACGGCCGCAACACTCACGGGAGCCGCGATCGCGAGTGATCCCGGCAAGGGTGAAGCGCAGCTCGCGATCGAGCGTGGGGAGCAATTGCTCACCGACGACCCGCTCGCGCGCGACATCGGGTTCGGGCCGAGGCATCCCGCTCCTCTCCCGGGCGGCGAGCAGATGTACGCTATCGGTGACTCGGTCATGCTCGCGGCGTCCCCCTGGCTCGCCGCCGCGTACCCCGGCATCACCATTGACGCGAGCGTCTCGCGATCGATGTGGGTCGGGCCCGACCTCGTGCAATCTCTCGTCGACTCCGGCCGGTTGCGTCCCGTGCTCATCGTGGGGCTCGCGACGAATGGCGACGTCGAGCTCGACGATCTTGAGGCGATCGTCGCATCCGTCGGTCCCGAGACTCTCGTTGTTGTCGTCAACGCGCAAGCGCCGAAAGACTGGATACCGATCGGCAACGCGACGCTCTCGACATTCGCACGCCACGAACGAACGGTCGAACTCGCGAATTGGCACGATGCCATCGCTGGGAACATCGCGGATCTCGCCGATGACGAAGTACACCCGGGTGGGCCGATCACGGGCGGAATCTACGTCGACTCGATCACGCAAGCACTGCAGCGCCTCGCCGACCTGCCGCCCGTGAGAGGCGAAGACGACTACCGCTGGCTGCCCCGTCCGCTCTAGCGCTCAATACACGCGGTTGTAGCTCACGCTCCGGTTCGACTCCTCGAACCCGAGCCCCGTGTAGAGACCAAGCGCTCCGGTCGGGCTATCCGAGTCGACGTCGAGCACTGCTTTGTCGAGCCCGGCGGCCGCGATCGCGCTTAAGGTCTTGGCGAGTAGCGCGGGAGCTATGCCACGCTTTCGCCACGCGCGCGTCACGCCGACGAGGTCGATATAAGACGAACTGAAACCCTGGCCTAGCCAGTCTCCCTCGTTGACGCTTGCGAGCACGAACCCGACGACGACGTCGCTCTCATCAATCGCGACGAATGAGAGCTCGGGTCGGAACGCGTCGCGACCGACGAAGGACTCCCACTGTTCATCGTCGACGGGTTGACTGCCCCAATGATCGCGAAAGGAGTCGTTGCGCGCCGCGAGAGTCGCGGCCGATCGCTCGAGCGTAAAGGGCACGATCGTGAGCTTGTCGTCGAGTGCGACCTCCGGCACAGGTTCGCCGAGATCACGGCGCAACTCGAGAAAATACCTCGCGACCTCGAAGTCGAAGCGTCGCAATAGGCGCGCAGAGGCATCCGCTCGCTCATCGACGAATGCCATAAGCCAGCCGGGCAGTGTCTTAGCGGATGCGCCAAGCTGCTGTAGCCCGCGTTGCTCCTGCCATCGCAACAACTGCCGCCCGAGCCCCCGGCCGCGCTCCGACGGACGCACCCCGCCGATGAGTATCGAGCGCACAAGAGTGTCTTGTCCCGGTGGCAGCAACACGAGTCCCCACGCGAGAACCCTCCCCGCGGCATCCGTCGCAACGATCGTGTCGGCGTCGAGGTCGACGTAACTGTGCCCGAAGTCGTCGCTCAAGTCTTCGGCGGGAACGACGTAGTGCGGGTGATCGGCAACCGCGATTTCTCTCTCACAGTCGTGGATGCCCGCAACATCGCTCATCGTTGCGGGCCGCCACTCGACGCCGGGCGTCGCGATGGGCAGCTCGACGTGCGGCACGGAGGTCACTCGTGCGCTCAAGGGAATCTCAGTCGCAAGCATTTGGGTCACGGGTTAAACAGTAAGACCCCGCCCGAGGGCGGGGTCTTACGAGTGGGTAACGACTACTTCGCGTCCTCTTCGGTCGCGTCTGCTGCGGCGTCATCAGCTGCAACTTCGACGACGTCAGCCTCTACGGTCTCTTCAACCGTCTCGATGGCTTCGTCGGCGACGGTCTCTTCAGCTTCAGCGACGACCTCGACCGCCTCTGCCTTGGCGGGCTTCTCCGCCGGCTTGGCTGCAGCTGCTGTCTTCTTGGCGCTCTTGGGCTTCGCGTTGACGGGCTCGAGCACGAGCTCGATCTGAACCATCGACGCGTTGTCACCCTTGCGGAACCCGAGCTTCGTGATGCGCGTGTATCCACCCTCGCGGTGCTCAACGAGCGGCGCGATTTCGGTGAACAGCTCGTGGATCACGGACTTGTCACCGATGATCGCGAGAGCGCGACGGCGGTTGTGAAGGTCGCCCTTCTTCGCAAACGTGATGAGGCGCTCAGCCACGGGACGCAGGCGCTTGGCCTTCGTCTCGGTGGTCTTGATGCTCTTGTGCGTGAACAGGGCAGCGGCCAGGTTCGCGAGCATGAGGCGCTCGTGGGCCGGTCCTCCGCCGAGGCGAGGTCCCTTGGTAGGTGTAGGCATTTTCTTGTTTCTCCAGTATCGACGCTAGGCGCGGGCCTAGGCGTTGGTCTCTTCGTCGTCTTCGTAGCCGCCGTAGAAGTGCGCTCCGTCGAATCCGGGAACGCTGTCTTTGAGCGAAAGGCCCATCTCGACGAGCTTGTCCTTGACCTCATCGACGGACTTCTGCCCGAAGTTGCGGATGTTCATGAGCTGCGTCTCCGAAAGGGCGACGAGTTCACTCACGGTGTTGATGCCCTCGCGCTTGAGGCAGTTGTAGCTGCGCACGCTCAGGTCGAGATCCTCAATCGGCATGCTCAGCTCGCTCGACAGCACGGCGTCGACGGGAGCCGGACCGATCTCGATACCCTCGGCAGCGCTGTTCAGCTCACGGGCGAGACCGAACAGTTCGGTCAGGGTGCGACCGGCGGAGGCGACCGCGTCACGCGGGGTGATCGCCGACTTCGTCTCTACATCCACGACCAGGCGGTCGAAGTCGGTGCGCTCACCGGCACGCGTCGCCTCGACG
>JANOOQ010000423.1:0-2278 GCA_031421515.1 Leifsonia sp. | reverse complement strand
GACCCTCGGAACCGTGTCACTCTTGTCGAATAACCCGGCCGCGACGGCGAGCGCCCTGCCGATCCTCGCTCCCGATGTCGTCGATATCATGGGGCCCAATCTGCTCTTCAGCTACATGCTCGGGGCGCGCAAGCCAGCAGCCGAGATCTACGAGCGCGCACTCGCTCGCTTCGGGGTCTCCCCCGAGAACGCGTTTCTCGCGGATGACTCGGCGGCGAACATTCGCGGCGCGCAAGCCGTCGGCATCACGTGCCATCACCTTGTGGCCGTCGACGGGGTATTTCACACGGACGCTTTGCTCGCCTCGGTCGAGAGGTTTGCTTCTCGATGACTTTGCTTTTCATCTTCGATATGGATGACGTGCTGTACGACTATGACTGGCGCGTTCGAATGGCCGGCATGACCGCGATGACGGGTCACTCGCTCGATGAGCTTCGCCGCCGCTGGTGGAACGACCGCGGAGAATGGGCCGCCGAGACTGGGGTCTTCGAGACCGCGGAGGAGTACTTGTGCGCGTTCGAGAGCGCCGTCGGGATGCCCGTGGACGAAGACGAGTGGGTGCGTGTGCGCGGCGCGGCCATGACGGTGTGGCCGGAGAGCCTTGAGGCCGTGCGCCGGGCATCCGCTCTCGGGCAAATCACGCTACTGACGAATAACGGCGCCCTCGTGTCGAAACACTTGCGCACGCTCGCGCCCGAACTCGTCGACCTGTTTGGCGACCACCTGTTCACGTCGAGCGATTATCGCGCGCGCAAGCCGAACCCCGTCGTGTTCGAGCGCGTACTTGAGTCGTACGGGGTGGATGCGAGGCACGCGTTCTTCGCCGATGACATGCGAATCAACGTCGATGGTGCAGCGAGTGTCGGCATCAGTTCACACTTGTTTAATGGCCCGGCTGCTCTTCGCGCGGCGATCGAAGATTTCGCGGCGAAGCACTAACGCAAGGCGGTAGTCGCGCGATCGCGACCGAGCAAATCGGGGTGGTGCGCAATCGCGCTCCACCCGTCGCGCTCGAGCAATGCTGCGATTTGGGCGGCTTGAAGTTCGCCGTGTTCGAGCACGAGGGTGCCACCCGGGTGCAAGAGGCGCCACGCGGTTCGGGAGACCTGCGCAACGATGTCGAGCCCGTCTTCTCCCCCATATAACGCAAGCTCGGGGTCGAAGAGTCGCACTTCGGGGTCGCGCGGAACCGCGCCAGTGGGAATGTAGGGCGGGTTCGAGATGACGACCGCGACCGTGCCGTCAAGCTCCGGGAGCGCGAGTGCAAGATCTGCGAAGACCGCTCGCGCGTTCGGTGCGCCCGTTTTCGAGAAGTTCTGTTTTGCCCACACGAACGCATTGGGCGACACCTCGACTCCGTAGATCAACGCGCGTGAAACCTCGGTCGCCATCGCGAGCGCTATCGCGCCGCTGCCCATGCCGAGATCGACACCGATGGGCTCGGGCGTCGCGGAAGCGTGCAGTGCATCGATCGCGAGTTGAGCCACGACTTCGGTCTCGGGACGCGGAACGAAGACTCCCGGGCCCACCGCGAGCTCTAGCCGCCGGAAAGCAGCGACACCCGTGATGTGTTGCAGGGGCTCGCGGGATGCGCGGCGCCCCACCAGGGCGCGAATCCGCTCCTCGTCAGCGGGTGTGAGCTGGGCACGAGTGACAGTTTGGGCTTGCACTCCACCACGACTGATACCCAGCACGTGGCCCACCAGGAGTTCTGCATCCACTCGCGGATTCGCAACCCCGGCAGCCTCGAGTACCCGCGTTGCGTCGTCGAGCACTTCAGAAATATTCATGGTGGGTTTCGATACGGCCATTAGCCTACTCAACCGGCCGAATCAGCCAGCGTCGGTGCCGAGATCGGCGAGGCGAGCTTCTTCGTCGGCGATGATGCACGACTGGATGACGGGCTCGAGCGCGCCGTTCATGACGCCATCGAGGTTGTAGGCCTTGTAGCCCGTGCGATGGTCGGCAATGCGGTTTTCGGGGAAGTTGTAGGTTCGAATGCGCTCCGAGCGATCCATCGTGCGGATCTGGCTCTTGCGGTATTCGCTCGCTTCGGCGTCAGCCTCTTCTTGATAGCGAGCGAGGATGCGCGCGCGTAAAACACGCATTCCGGCCTCGCGGTTCTGTAGCTGCGACTTCTCGTTCTGCATCGCCACGACGATCCCGGTGGGGAGGTGAGTGATGCGGACGGCGGAGTCGGTGGTGTTCACGGACTGGCCGCCGGGGCCGCTGGAACGGAACACGTCGACGCGAATGTCGTTCTCGGGCACCTCGATCG
>JANOOQ010000422.1:0-12790 GCA_031421515.1 Leifsonia sp. | reverse complement strand
TTGACGAGCCCGACGGCCTCGAGCAAGTAGAGCGCAACGGGCTCTGTCACGGCTACCCCGCCCTCGTGCCGCGGTGCTTTCTCGAGCTCGGCGAGCGCACCCGAGAACTCCGCATAGTTTGCCTCGAAGGTCGGGGCATTGCTCGGGTCGAGCTCGGCGAGGGTGTTCGCAATACTCTCGGCGACGGCATCCATCGACTCAAAGTCGTACCAAACGTGCTCATTCGCGCCGTCCGCGAGGCCCACAATTTCGCTCGCGGTAAGCACAATTGCCTCGGAAGCGGATGACTCGACGAGCGCTCCAACGAAGGGGTCGTATCCCCCGCCATTCGCAACAATCACGTCGGCTTTGGAGACCGCGAGCTGATCGAGAGCGGATGCCTCGAAGCTGTGGGGGTCCCGCTGCGCGCCCCAGATGAGACTCGTGACCGAGACGTCGCCACCTCCGATGGTCTGCGCGATGTCGCCGTACACGTCGGTCGACGCGACGATGCGGATCGTGGCATCCGACTCGACCGAGGTCGCGCATCCTGAAAGCAGCACGGCGACGAGGGCGACGGGTAGAACTAGCCGCATGCTCTCCCCTGCCGATAATCGTAATGAGACTCGTTATCAACAAGGGTAGGCCGAGGAGCTGACGGGCGCAAGTGCGCCAGACCGAGCGGAGGCTCGGTGCGCTTCTAGTCGAGCAGCAGCGCTGGCTCCTCAAGCACGCTCGCGAGGTCGGCGACGAACCGACTCGCGACATCGCCGTCGACGATGCGGTGGTCGAAACTCGCGCCCACCGTCGTCACGAATCGCGGTCTCACTTCGCCATCGACAACCCAGGGCTTTTGCTTAATCGTTCCGAGCGCGACGATCGTCGCTTCGCCCGGATTGATGATGGGCGTTCCCGTGTCCATGCCGTACGACCCGATGTTGGTGATCGTGATCGTGCCTTGAGACATGTCGGCGGGTTGCGTCTTTCCATCGCGCGCCGTGATCGTGAGTTGCTCGAGCGCCGTCGCGAGGTCGATGAGCGACAGAGCGTGTGCGTCCTTCACGTTGGGAACGATGAGCCCGCGCGGTGTCGCCGCCGCGATTCCGAGATTCACGTAGTGGTGCACGATGATCTCTTTGTCCGTCCAACTCGAGTTGACGGCCGGATTGCGGCGCACGGCCCAAATGAGCGCCTTCGCCATGATGAGCAAGGGGCTCACGCGCACCCCGGCGAAGTCGGGCGAGTTCTTCAAGCGCTTCACGAATTCCATCGTGCGCGTGGCATCGACGTCGGTGAAAATGCTCACGTGCGGTGCAGTGAATGCGCTCTGCACCATCGCGGTTGCGATCGCCTTTCGCACTCCCTTGACCGGGATGCGTTCCTCGCGTTCGGTTCCCCATTCTGGCGTCTCGATGTTTCTGAAGACGCTCGCTTGCGACGCCTGGCGAATCACGTCGTCACGCGTGATCTCACCCGCAAGCCCAGTCGCGGTGACTCCCGCGAGATCAACAGCGAGGTCCTTTGCGAGCTTGCGAATCGGTGGCTTCGCGATGACGGGCGATGCCGTAGCAGCCGGCACACTTGCGGGCCGAGACGTCGCGGCAGGGGCGGCCGGCGCAGGGGAAGCTGGGGCGCCGCGGCGGCGGGAACCCCCGTGGCCGCTGCTTCCGTAACCGACGAGTACCGCTCCTCCCGACTTCTCGTCGGGAGCAACCGTGGCCTTCGTGTCTGCGACTGTGGCGGCGGCTTCTGGCGCTGGGGCCGCAGGCTCTTCTCCGCTCGTAGCTACCGAGATGATGGGCGTGCCAACCTCAACCGTCTGGCCCTCTTCGACGAGGAGTGCTGAAACCGTGCCCGCGAACGGCGAAGGAAGCTCGACGATCGACTTCGCGGTTTCGATCTCTACGAGCACTTGGTTCATCGTGACGGTGTCGCCGGCCTTGACCTTCCACGACACGATCTCGGCCTCGGTGAGACCCTCACCCACGTCGGGGAGCCTGAAGTCTGAGGTGGTCATGTCTGCCTCCTAGTAGGCCAAGGCCCGGTCGACTGCCTCGAGCACGCGATCCGCGTCTGGCAAGTATGTCGTCTCGAGCTTTGCGGGCGGGAAGGGCGTATCAAACCCAGCGACCCGAAGCACGGGAGACTCGAGCGAATAGAAGGCTCGTTCCGTCACGGTTGCGGCAATTTCGGAACCGACTGAGACAAACCCGGGAGCCTCTTGCACAATCACGAGTCGGCCCGTCTTCTGAACGGACGCAACGATGGGGTCGTAATCGATGGGCGAGAGCGAGCGCAGGTCGACGACTTCGATCGACGTGCCTTCCTCGGCTGCGATGTCCGCGGCTTGCAAGAGCAGGGAGACTGTTGGCCCGTACCCGAGGAGCGTTACCTCGGTGCCTTCACGAACGACTCGACTTGAATGCAGTGGGATGCCACTTGCCGTGTCATCCACGTCACCCTTCGGCCAATAGCGACTCTTGGGCTCGAAGAACAGCACAGGGTCGTTGCTCTGGATCGCTTCTTGGATCATCCAATAAGCGTCGTGCGGCGTCGCGGGCGTTACGACGCGCAAGCCCGGCGTGTGTGCGAAGTACGCCTCGGGGCTCTCTTGGTGGTGCTCAACCGCACCGATGTGTCCGCCGTACGGAACGCGGATGACGACGGGCATGCTGAGCGAGCCCTCGTGTCGAGCCGTGAGCTTCGCGAGTTGAGAGGTGATCTGGTCGAAGCCCGGGAAGATGAATCCGTCAAACTGAATCTCGCAGACTGGGCGGTAGCCACGCATCGCGAGACCGATCGCGGTGCCGATGATGCCCGACTCGGCGAGGGGGGTGTCGAGCACGCGCTTGTCGCCGAACTCGGCTTGCAAGCCCTCGGTGACCCGGAATACTCCGCCGAGCGGACCGATGTCTTCTCCCATGAGGAGCACTTTTGGATTGTCGGCAAGCGCTTTGCGCAAGCCCGCGTTGATTGCTTTCGCCATGCTCAGTGATTCGACGCTCATGCTTGCCCCCCGTCGAAACTTGCTTCGTAGTCGGCGAGCCATGCGGCTTGAGCCGCCATCACGGGGTGCGGCTCCGAGTAGACATTCGCGAACATGCTCGATGCTTCCGGAACCCCGAGCGCGAGCGTGCGCTTGCGCACGTCGGCCGCGATGTCCTCTCCCTCTTCGGCTACCTCGGCGAAAAACGCGTCACTCTCGCCGCGCGACCGCAAGTAGACCTCGAAGCGCGGAATCGGGTCGTGCTTGACCCAGAAGTCGAGCTCGGCTTCGTCCCGGTACTTGGTGGGGTCGTCACTCGTCGTGTGCGCGCCAATTCGGTAGGTGAGTGCCTCGATGAAGCCGGGGCCTTTGCCCGCGCGTGCCGCGTCGAGGTTCGCACTCGTGACGGCGTAGCTCGCGAGCACGTCGTTTCCGTCGATCTGCACGCCGGGAATCCCGAATCCACTCGGCCGACGGTAGAGGGGAGTGCGCGACTGGCGCGTCACAGGCACCGAGATCGCCCAGTGGTTATTTTGCAAAAAGAAGACCTGTGGCGTCTGGTAACTCGCGGCGAATACGAGCGCTTCGCTCACGTCGCCCTGGCTCGTCGCGCCATCGCCGAAGTAGACCATGACGGCTTCGTCTTTGTCGGCGTCGCCCGTCGCGTACAAGCCATCGAATTGGATGCCCATGGCATACCCCGTGGCGTGCAGTGTCTGCGACCCGATCACGAGTGTGTAGAGGTGGAAGTTCCCGTGCTCCTTGGGGTCCCACCCGCCATGACTCAACCCGCGGAGCATCTCGATGATCTTGATGGGATCGACGCCGCGGATGCGCGCGACTACGTGCTCGCGATATGCGGGAAAGATGTGGTCTTGCGGCCGCGCGGCAAAACCGGACCCGACTTGAGCGGCCTCTTGACCGATGCTGGGGATCCACAGCGCGAGTTGCCCTTGGCGCTGCAAGTTGGCGGCTTCGGTGTCGAACCGACGGATCACGACCATCTGGCGGTGGAACTCACGCAATTGCTCGTCCGTGAGCTTCTCGATGTACGGCAAGTACTCGGCTGAAGCGTCGTTTTGGACGAGCTTGCCCTCATTGGAGAGCAGCTGGATCGTGGCCTCTGTGTAGGACATTCGTCTAATCTAACGTGACCGCGGAGGGCGCGGATCGTTGCATTCCCACAACCTCCGCCGCGGCCGCTAGCAGTTTGTCAACAGACTCGGTCTCGCCAATGCTCACTCGCAGTCCCTCGCCGAGTGCGCGAACGACCACACCGTGTCGAGTGAAGGTCTCGGCTGCTTCTGCAGTCACGTCACCCGTGGGGAGCCACACGAAATTGCCAAACGGTTGGGGGGTGTCCCACCCTTGCTCCCGAAGGCGTTCCCACACGTCGTCGCGACGTGTCGCGATGACCGCGACGCGCTCGAGCAGTTCGTTCTCGTGCTCTAGAGAGGTGAGCGCTGCGCGCTGCGCGGGCTCCGTGACCGAGAGGGGGATGGCTACCGCCCGAGCGGCATCCATCACGTATTCCGGGCCGACCGCATACCCAATGCGCAGGCCCGCGAGCCCGTACGCCTTGGAGAAGGTGCGCAAAATGACGAGATTCGCATAGTCGCGGATGACGCGGCTGCCGTCGACGGCGCTCTCGTCGTTCACGAACTCGACGTACGCCTCGTCGAGAATCACGAGAATCGTCGACGGCACGCGCGCCATGAACGCTACGAATTCTCCGTGCGTCACAATCGTCGACGTCGGGTTGTTGGGCGAGCACACCATGACGACTCGCGTACGTTCCGTGATCGCGGCGATCATCGCCTCGAGGTCGTGGCGGTGGTCCGCAGTGTTTGGCACGGCGATGCTCCTTGCGCCCGCGCTCGCGACGAGCAGCGGGTACGCCTCGAAGCTGCGCCACGCGTAGACGACTTCGTCGCCCGGTCCACTCGCTGCCGAAATGAGTTGAGCGAGAACTGCGACCGATCCGGCACCCACTTGAACGTGCTCGGGGGATACCCCGAAGCGAGCACCGAGCACCTCGCGCAATTCAAGAGCCGAGGCATCCGGGTAGCGATTGATACTCGATGCCGCGATCGACTTGAGCACCGCGGGCAGCGGCTGAAAAGGGTTTTCGTTCGACGAAAGCTTGAAGGCGTCTTCCGCTGCGGCGCGACCCTGTCGATAGGGCACGATCGACTCGATCTCGGGGCGAAGTCGAACGCGCTGTGTGCTCACCCCGCAAGCCTAATTGCGCCCTCTACGCGCGCAGGCCATAGTTGAACCATGAGACTCATCGTGCGCCTACTTATCAACGCTCTTGCACTGTGGTTGACGACGTTCGTCGTTGTGGGCATACACGTGGTCGCGTTCGCGCCCGCGGGCACGTTTGAAACCGTAGTGACCTACCTCGTCGTCGCGGCGATCTTCGGTCTCGTCAACGGAATCATCGGAAACTTCATTCGCATTGTCGCGTTCCCGATCTACATCCTCACGCTCGGCCTGATCTCCCTGATCGTCAACGGTCTCTTGCTCTTGCTCGTCGCTTGGCTCTCGAGCCTTCTGGGCTTCGGACTCGTCGTCGACGGCTTCTGGGAGGGCGTGCTCGCGGCGCTCGTCTTGAGTCTCATTGCGTGGCTCATCGGAATCATCTTGCGCCCGCTCACTAAGAAGAACGCGTAGCTCGTTCGAACTCGTACGTCGTGCGCGTGACGGTCGTCGCGCCCGCGCCGAACCTGTCGAGCGCGGCAATCGCGTTCGCGACTTGCTCACTTTGCGCTCGATCGAGCAACACCGCGGTCTCGCGGTAGTTCACGAGGTGGTGCGCCGGCATGATGAGGTCGTTCGGGATGTCGCGCCCGCCGTACACGTTGCGCTCGACGATCACGGCGTGCACGTTGTCTTGAGCACCGCCGAGCGCCGGCACGATGTCATCGGAGTGCTCCACGATGACCGTAGGAATATCAGGCGGCAGTACGACTTGCCCCGTCGGACCGCCGAACGAAACAACGCCTTGCGTGTTGTAGTCGCCGGATGCCGCGAGCAAGGCGGCCGTGCCGCCGCCTTGCGAGTAGCCCGTGAACTGCACGGGACTCGACGCGTCTACGCCCGCCAGCGTCATGGCGTGCACGACGGAGTCGTACGACCCGCTGCCCGCGCCCGTGGCATTGACGACGTTGCTCGTCATGTCCCACGGTTCCGTCGTCTCGAACGAGTCGAACCGCACGGTGCCCGCGATGTATACCTCGAATCGGTCGGGTTCACCCGGCTGCTCATACTTCTCGATGACCACTTGGGGCCCTCCGCTCGCAGGAGGCTCGGGAATGCGATCGACTCGCTCGGCGAACCCCACGGGAGCTCCCGTGATAGCCGTCGTGCGCACCGAGGTCGGACGCACGGCGGTCTCACGAAAAGCTCCCACCATGGACCCCGCGGCCACGAGACCTCCTGCACCGAGCGCGAAGCCAGTGAGGTCGAGCCCCTCGTCGCCCATGATGCGAGCGATGGGCCTCGGCACACCTGCTGCACCGAGGATCGCGTCATCCGACGCCATCGTGGCCTCACGAACTGCGGCTACGGCCACGGGATTTGTGAAGAAGTTCGACGCATCATGCTCGTTAGCACCCGAGAGCCCCAGCCCGCCAGCGACTGCTCCGGCCACGGGCACCGTGACGGCATGGAAGGCACCGAACACGCCAGCCGCGTCGCCCCAGAGCCCCCGCGCGACACGGCCGATCATCAACTCCACGAAACCGTAGCCGTCGGCTGCGGTATTGAGGGCAAACTCGAGAATTCGCGCTTGCGACTCGATCTCAATGAGCACGATCTTCGCTTGGTCGATGTCTTGCTCGGCTCGCGCGGCGTCGGCGGGAGCGCCCGCCGCGGCTAGCCATTCCATCGACACAATTCGGTCGATCGATGCGAGTCGCATCGCCAGGACGGATGCCGCGGCGGCGAGCCTCGCGAGCTGTTGCGAACTTGCATAGAGCTCGTCGGTAGCGACCGAACTCGACGAACTGCCGGAAATTACGAGCTCATCCGACACGCGACACCACTTGTGTCAACGCATACCCGACACGGTCGCGCGCCGATCTCAGCGCGCCGAGCCCCGCCTCGACGGTTGTCGTGAGCCCGGTGATTGCTGAGTCGTAGGCATGGCGCGCCGTGCCCTTCCAAAACGTCGCTGGCCCCGGCACGAGAGTGCGGCGCATGAGTTCGAGCTGTTCGACTGCTGAGCTGAGCTGCCAATACTCGTTCTCTAGCGTTGCGATGAGTGCGGCATCCTGAGGCTGGGTCATGCGGCAATCGTCGCAACGGTGCCGATTGCACACCTGCACTCGAGCCACACTGGTGCGTTGTTGCCCCAAACCCGGGCATGGTGGGGAGAGGAAACTGCGGGACAATGAGGGCATGAGCTTCGAGCGCACTTTCGATGAAACGGCGCTCTTTCGCATCTGTTTCGTGTGCACGGGAAATATTTGTCGCTCACCCATGGCCGAGACGATTTTCAAGGCCCTTGTCAAGAAGGCAGGATTCGAGAGCCAAGTCGCGGTCATTTCCGCGGGCACGGGCGATTGGCACGTGGGCGAGCCGTCCGACGATCGCACTCTCGCGGCACTCGCGCTTCAGGGCTACAACGGCTCGGGTCATCGGGGGCGCCAATTCGACCCCCTGTGGTTTTCAAACCTCGACCTCGTCGTCGTTTTCGATCGCAGCCAAGAGCGCATTCTCAAGGCGTGGGCTGCGACCGAACAAGACCGATCCAAGGTGCAATTGCTCCTAACCTTCGACAGCGACCAAGCTGCACTCGTCGACGTGCCAGACCCGTATTATTCGGATGCCGCACTCTTCGACCAAGTGCTCAACATGATTGAGCGGGCGAGCGCCGCGCTCTTCCGACAGATCGAACCAGGAATCCGACAGGGAGTTTCATGAGCTTGCCCGAACAACCCCTTAGCCCGCTGGATGGGCGCTACCGGCCCGCCGTGACTGCGCTAGGCGACCACCTCTCGGAGGCAGGGCTCAATCGCGCGCGCGTGCACGTCGAAGTCGAGTGGCTCATTTACCTGACCGAACACGAGCTCTTCGGATCCGCGCGACTCGACCACGAGCAATCCCGCAAGCTTCGAGAATTCGCGGCCGACTTCGGCCAACGCGAGATCGACGAACTCGCGAAGCTCGAAGCAACGACGCGTCATGACGTCAAGGCAGTCGAGTACCTGGTGCGCGGCAAGCTCACTGAACTGGGACTCACGAGCATCGCCGAACTCACGCACTTCGCGTGCACGAGCGAAGACATCAACAATCTCTCGTATGCACTCACGATTCACGCCGCGATGCGCGAGGTGTGGCTCCCTAAGTTCCGCGCCGTCATCGACGCGCTTCGGGCGCGAGCGATCGAGCTGCGGGATGACGCGATGCTCGCGCACACGCACGGGCAACCCGCGACACCCACGACGATGGGCAAGGAGCTCGCTGTATTCGTGTTCCGGCTCGAGCGCATCGTTATGCAACTCGATGCGACGGTGTACCTCGGCAAGTTCTCTGGGGCAACGGGCACATTCGCGGCGCACCAAGCCGCCGACGCGACGCAGGACTGGCCCGCCGTCGCGCACGAATTCGTGACGTCGCTGGGCCTCACGTTCAATCCGCTCACGACCCAAATCGAGTCGCACGACTGGCAAGCAGAGCTCTACAACCGAGTGAGTCATGCCAATCGGGTATTGCACAATCTGTGCACGGATGTGTGGGCCTACATCTCGATGGGCTACTTCCGACAGATCCCGCAAGCGGGCGCGACGGGGTCGTCGACCATGCCCCACAAGATCAACCCCATCCGCTTCGAGAATGCAGAAGCCAACCTCGAACTCTCGAGCGCTCTACTCGACTCTCTCGCCGCGACCCTCGTCACGTCGCGCCTCCAACGCGACCTCACTGACTCGACTACTCAGCGCAATGTGGGTGTCGCTCTCGGCCACTCCCTGCTCGCTCTCGACAACATCGAGCGCGGCTTGAAAGAGATTGACATCAATCGGGATGCACTTGCCGCCGACCTCGACGCGAATTGGGAGATTCTGGGCGAGGCCATTCAAACGGTCATCCGCGCAGAGATCACAGCGGGTCGAAGCTCGATTGCAGATCCGTACGCGATCCTCAAGGAACTCACTCGTGGCAAGCGTGTTGGCGAAGCCGAACTCGTCGAGTTCATCGATGGCCTCGACATTGGCGACGACGCGAAGTCACGCTTGCGCGCGATGACCCCCGCGTCCTACACCGGGCTCGCGAGCGCACTCGTAGAGCACATAGTTCGCTGACGGCAGTTGCGCTTGTGACCCGTGAGTCGCACCTTAGTGGCGTTGTTCGCGGTCCTGGTCTTCGATGTCGAGCTTCTCGTCGCCCGTTGGGCTCACCGCGAGAGCGAGCATCGCCAATACGACGATCGTCACGATAAAGGCGATGCCGAGAAAAATGAGCGCGAGCACGAAGTCTCGTGTCGACATCAATACGACGAGCCCCGCGAATACGCCTAGCCCACCCGACAGGCCGAGCAACTCGACGGGTCGAATCCGATCGCGAAACGACGGGGTGGTCATGATGCCTCGGTTTCCGGGGCGTCGTGTGTCGCCCACTTCAGGGATAGTCCCGCAATCACGAGATAGAGCCCGATTATCGCCCAATACGCCCCGACGAGACCCACGACGATGACGGATGCCGTGAGCTCCCGTTCGACGTCATCCGGACCAGTAAACACTTGCATGAAGTCGGCGGGAACAAGCAGCACCGCGATCGCGAGCACGATCGTGAGCGTACCCACAAACGTCAAGTCGCGCGCCGACCGATCACGACCCCGTCCGCGCCACCCAAGGTATAGCTCGAGAAAGCCCGTGAGCGCGGCAAAGGCCGACACGAGAAGGATGAGGAGCGACAGTCCGCCCGACATGCGTGCGAGAGCCGCGATACCTGCGGCGATGCCGATGGACGCCTGAACCAGCTGGATCGTGCGGACCGTACTTGCGGGCATCCGCAAGGCAACGCCCCCGATGATCGCTCCCGTTGCGACCGCGAATGCACCGAACGTCGCGAGACCCAGAGTTGCAGAGTGGTCAGCGGAGAACGTAACGACGATTGAAAGAAGCAGGGCGGGAACCGCGCGAGCGACGGGCGCGTACCAAGGGATCACTGTGTAATTCTACGAACCCGGCGGGAGGTCGACGAACCGCGAGAAGTGACCGTGGAAGCCTACGGTGATCGTGCGAGTCGGGCCGTTACGGTGCTTGGCAATGATGAGGTCGGCTTCGCCCGCTCGCGGGTTCTCTGCTTCGTACGCGCTTTCGCGGTGCAGCAAGATAACCATGTCGGCGTCTTGCTCAAGCGATCCGGATTCGCGGAGGTCCGACAGCGCGGGCTTCTTGTCGGCGCGCTGCTCTGGCCCACGGTTCAATTGCGAGATCGCGATGACGGGCACTTCGAGTTCCTTCGCAAGAAGCTTGAGAGCTCGAGAGAACTCGCTCACTTCTTGCTGGCGCGACTCGACCTTCTTGCCGCTCGTCATGAGTTGCAGGTAGTCGATGATGACCATCTTGAGCCCGACACGCTGTTTGAGTCGCCGACACTTTGCGCGAATCTCGACGAGCGTCATGTTGGGACTGTCGTCGATATACAAGGGGGCGTCGTTGATGCGACCGCGAGTTTGGGCGATCGTTGTCCAGTCGTTGGCGTGCACTGTTCCCTTGCGCATGTGCTGGAGGGGAACCGCTGCTTCGGCTGAGAGAAGCCTCATGGCAATCTCGCTTCGACCCATTTCGAGAGAGAAGATGATCGTCGGGAGGTCGTGCTTGATCGCGGCCGAGCGAGCAAAGTCGAGGCCGAGGGTCGACTTACCGAGCGCGGGGCGAGCCGCGAGGATGATGAGCTGGCCGGGGTGCAGACCGTTCGTCAATTCATCGAGTTCGCTGAATCCCGTCGGTACGCCGACCATCTTTCCGTCACGACCGCGCGCGGCTTCGATCTCGTCGATCGCGGTGGTCACGGCATCCGTCAAGGGAACGAAGTCTTCGCTCTCGACACCACCTGTCACGGCATAGATCTCGGCTTGAGCGTTGTTGACGAGGTCGACAACTTCGCCTTCGCTCGCGTAACCCATTTGCACGATACGCGTGCCCGCCTCGACTAGGCGTCGAAGCACTGCCTTCTCGGCAACGATCGTCGAGTAGAAGCCCGCGTTGGCCGCGGTCGGCACGAGTCCCGTGAGGGTGTGGAGATATTCGGCGCCGCCCGCGCGTGTGAGGTCTCCCGCTTTCGTGAGCTCATCGGTGACAGCAATGACGTCAGTCGGTTCGCCGTGGGAGTAGAGCGACATGACAGCGTCGAAGATGACTTCGTGCTTGGGAATGTAAAAGTCGATGCCGCGCACGGTCTCGATAACATCGGCAACCGCGTCTTTACTCAGGAGCATTCCGCCGATTGCGCTTTGCTCTGCGAGTAAATCGTGTGGCGGCACGCGATCGCCGCGGGAGTCGCCGCGCCCGTCGCCAGCCTGTCGCTGATCACCAGCGAGACCCAGGTGAGCAATGGACATGTGACTCCTCTAATGGATGACGCTACGCCTCAGTTATAACGTCAACCGCAGACACTCCGGCCGTGGTCAGAAGCAAGCAGCATCACGAATCGAACCGGGACTGTCACACGATAGGGATCCCGCCTATCCGTCAACAACCAAGCCTGTGGATGGGGCTGTGGGTAACGTGCGCGAAACGCCGATAGCTATGTGAGCAACCTGTGAACTACCTTGTGGAGAACTAGCGGATCTTGACGACGTACTGGCCGTTGACCAGCACTTTTAACAACTTTGCCATGTGTGTAGAAACATGTTTAAACTCGCGCTTGAGGGTTGTCGAGAAAAGTACATTCCTGTGCATAAATTACTTGACAAGCACTCGTTAAAGAGAGATAGCGACGAGCGTGAGCCCGTCGCTATCTCTCGTAGGAGTGCTACTTGCCGGGAACGACCTGCAGCGTGATTGTTGCTACGAGGTCGTCACGCAAGCGAACGGTCGCTTCGTGCTCGCCCGTCGCCTTGATCGGGCTCGTGATCTCGATCTTGCGCTTGTCGAGTGAGCCGAGGCCCGCTGCGGCAACGGCGTCTGCAACGTCGGCGGTCTTTACCGATCCGAAGAGACGTCCGCCTTCGCCCGCCTTGACGGTGAGCTTGACAGTTGCCGCTTGGAGGCGAGCCTTGAGGTCTTGCGCCTCTTCGAGCGTTGCGTGCTCGCGCGAAGCACGAGCCGCCTTGATGGACTCGATCTGCTTTTCGCCACCGCGAGTCCACGCCACGGCAAAGCCCTGGGGGATGAGGTAGTTGCGAGCGAAACCGTTCTTGACGTCAACGACGTCGCCGGGCGCACCGAGACCGGTGACCTCGTGCGTGAGGATCAGCTTTGACATTGTCGATACTCCTTAACGGCCCGAGCCGGCGTAGGGCAGGAGCGCCATCTCACGGGCGTTCTTGACGGCCGTTGCGATGAGGCGCTGCTCCTGGACGGACACACCGGTGATGCGGCGAGCGCGAATCTTTCCGCGCTCTGAAATGAACTTGCGAAGCGTCGCGACATCTTTGTAATCGATGACACCGACGCGGATCGCCTTGGCCGGAGCGGCGTTCTTGCCGTCCTTGCCCTTGCGGATTGGCTTGCGACGATCGCCGCTGCTCTTTCCTGCCATGGTTTGTTTTCCTTAATAAGTATTGACACCGGTGATCGAGTAGGGCGCTCGCGGGCGTATCGTGGTCAGAAGGGCGGCTCGTCTGAGTAGTTGGCTGGCGCGGTCCCCACG
>JANOOQ010000421.1:0-3610 GCA_031421515.1 Leifsonia sp. | reverse complement strand
CACCGTCGTCGTCGTCAATCGAGCCGGGGCTATAGTTGGCGAGGCTAGCGGCAGTAAGGCGTCGGTGGCTGACGGTATTCTGGATGTCATATTCGATTCTGCTGAGGTCCCTGGAGCCATTGAGTGAGTTCTGCGCTGCGTTTGTTTACGTCCGAGTCGGTAACCGAAGGGCATCCCGACAAGATTTGTGACCAAGTCAGCGACAGCATTTTGGATGCCCTGCTCGCGATCGACAAAAACGCGCGAGTCGCTGTCGAGACCCTCGTGACGACCGGGCTCGTTCACGTCGCGGGTGAGGTGACGACGACTGAGTACGTCGACATTCCCGCGATCGTGCGCGAAAGAATCTCGGCAATCGGGTACACATCGTCCGACGTGTGGTTCGACGGGCGATCCTGTGGAGTCTCGGTTTCGATTGGCGAACAGTCGCCCGACATCAGTCAAGGCGTCAACAACGCGTACGAGACGCGCAAGGGAATGAGCACCGACGCAGACGACCTGCAAGGCGCCGGTGACCAGGGAATCATGTTCGGCTATGCGACGACCGAGACGCCCGAGCTCATGCCCATTCCGATCTGGATTGCTCATCGGCTCGCCGAGCGACTCGCTCACGTTCGCCACGAAGAGCTCGTCGATTTCTTGCGCCCCGACGGCAAGACGCAAGTCACGATCGGTTACGAGGGCGCGATTCCACGCACTGTCGACACGGTCGTATTGTCTACGCAACACTCGCCGAGCGTGAGTGACGCCGAGCTCGAAGGCGAAGTGCAGCGACTCGTGATCGATCCGATTCTCGAACAGTCGGGGCTCGATATTTCGGGCGTCAAGCTGCTCATCAATCCGACGGGTCGATTCGAGATCGGTGGTCCGCAAGGCGACGCCGGCCTAACGGGCCGCAAGATCATCGTCGACACCTACGGCGGCTCTGCGCGCCACGGAGGCGGCGCGTTTAGCGGCAAAGACCCGTCGAAGGTCGACCGCTCGGGCGCATACGCGATGCGCTGGGTCGCTAAGAACGTCGTCGCCGCGGGCCTCGCCGACCGACTCGAAGTGCAGGTCGCGTATGCGATCGGAAAGTCGTCGCCCGTCGGCCTCTATGTCGAGAGCTTCGGAACCGCCCACGTGCCCGAGGATTCGATCATCACCGCGATTCTCGAGGTGTTCGATCTGCGTCCGGGCGCAATCATTCGTGACTTGAATCTGCTGCGACCCATTTACGCGCAAACTGCCACCTACGGTCACTTCGGTCGCGAGCTACCCGACTTCACGTGGGAGAAGACGGATCGCGTCGACGACTTGCGAAGCGCGAGCGGCCTCTAGTCATGACACCGGCATCCATCGCTCGGGTGCTGGTCGATTCGCCGCTGCCTCAGCTTGATCGGCTGTTCGACTATGGCATTCCCGAAGAACTTCGCGAACAAGCCGTTCCGGGTGTTCGAGTGCGCGTACCCATTCGCTCCGCTGGTCGCATTGCCGACGGGTATCTCATTGAGGTCGTCGAGTCGGCGGGGTACTCGGGTGTGTTGAGTGATCTCGACTCGATCGTCTCGGGCGTGAAAGTACTCACGCCCGAGGTGTGGCGGCTCGCGCGCAAAGCGGCGGATCGCGCGGCAGGGTCCGCGAGTGACATCGTGCGGCTCGCCGTTCCGTCGCGCCAAGTGCGCGTCGAGAAGAACGCGAGCGCGAGCATCCAGCTGAAACCGTTCGAGGGTGCTCCCGCGTTTTCGGGGTACGGCAATGGTGTGCTCGAGGCGGCAATCGCGGCGGGCGAACGCCTCGCGGTGGATGCCGTACCCGGCGTAGTGCGGCAGGCGGACGGCTCGTGGGTGGGCAACTGGGCCGTCGTCATGGCTCGCGCTGCTGCATCCGTTGTGGGCCGCGGAAAGAGCGCGATTCTCGTCGTGCCCGACTACCGGGATCAAGCACAACTCGATGCTGCACTGCGCACGATTCTGCCCCCCGAGCGCATAGTGCGGCTCGATGCGAGGCAATCGAATCCCGATCGGTATCGAGAGTTCTTGCGCTGCCTTACGGATGTGCCGCTCGCGATCATCGGAAACCGATCGGTCATCTATGCCCCCGCATCCAACCTCGGGCTCATCGCGGTGTGGGATGACGGCGACCCACTGCACAGCGAACCTCTCAGCCCATACGTGCACAGCCGCGACGTCGCTCTTTTGCGCCAGGAGCAGCAAGCGTGCGCACTCATGTTTCTCGGGCACGCGCGCAGCACCGAGGTTGAGCGTCTCGTCGAGGTCGGGTGGGTGCGTTCGGTCTCGCCCAAGCCGCTCGTGCTCCCGAAGGTGATTCCCACGGCCCAGCAAGCGGGCGGGGATCGTCTCGCGGCCGGGGCCCGAATCCCGTCGAGCGCGTGGAAGATCGCGCGCACCGCCCTCGAAGCCGGTCCCGTGCTCGTGCAAGTCGCACGGCCGGGCTATGCACCTCGACTAGCCTGCGCCCATTGTCAACAGACCGCACGGTGCGATGTGTGTGAAGGACCGCTCGCACAGAAGTCGGCGCGCTCGGTACCCGCGTGTTCGTGGTGTGGGGCAATCGCGGCCTCCTGGAAGTGCACGCATTGCGAAGGCACGAAGCTCAGGTTCGTGGGAGTCGGCGCAGCGCGAACCGCAGAAGATCTCGGTCGCGCGTTTCCCGGCGTGCGCGTGATCGTCGCAGATGGAGAGCGACCCCTTTTGACGGTAAGCGCCGAGTCGGCGCTCGTGATCGCGACGCGTGGCGCCGAGCCAATCGCGGATGGCGGATATCGCGCGGTGCTTCTGCTCGACGGAGATCGCATGGTTGCGCGTGAAAGCTTGCGCGTCGGTGAAGACTGTTTGCGGTGGTGGTCGAACGCGATCGCCCTCGCGGCGGGCGGCGCCCCGAGCGTTCTCGTGGGCGTGGGTGGCGCGCTCGCAAAGACGCTCGTGACGTGGCGGCACGCCGACTATGCCCGGTCGGAGCTTGCCGATCGGCGCCGCCTCAGGTTTCCGCCGGCGATTCGAGTCGCGACGATTACGGGCACCGTCGAGGCCGTCGCGAAAGCCGTCGAAGCAGTCGAGGCGGTAGAGGCCGACATTCTCGGGCCCGTCGACATCGGTTCGGGAGCAGTTCGAACGATCGTGCGATTCGACTACTCGGATGGGCCGGATGTCGCAGCGCAGCTTCGAGCGCAAGTGATCAAGGCCGCCGCGAGCCGCCGCCGACCGCCCGTTGGCAAGGGCAGCACGGGAGCCCCTGCCCCGACGTTGCGCGTGCGCTTCGACGACGTCGAGCCGTTTCTTGATTCGTAGTCACTGGTCTTGGCGAATCTCGCGGCGAGGGAGAATTGACGCATGTCGTTGCGCATAGTTTTCGCGGGCAGCCCGGCGGCTGCCGTTCCGAGTTTGCGTGCGCTTGCGGCATCCGCTCACGGCATCGACGCGGTCATCACGCGGCTCGACTCTGCACAGGGTCGTCGCGGCGTGCTGACGCCGACTCCCGTTGCCGTCGTGGCCGAGGCGTTGGGCATCCCGATCATCAAAGCGAACCGGCTCGCGGGGGACGCAACGCTCGAGGTCACCGCGATCGCTCCCGACCTCGGCGTCATCGTTGCGTATGGCGGTCTCGTGCG
>JANOOQ010000420.1:0-1667 GCA_031421515.1 Leifsonia sp. | reverse complement strand
AGGTAGAGGTCGTCGGCGGGGAGGTAGTAAATCTCGTCGGAGTGTTCCCCGAGAAATCCCGTGCCCGCCATGATCTCGGGGCGCACGAGAGTGGGCGTGATGAGCGGCACGAAGCCCTCCGCGAGCGCCTTGTCGAGCGCGAGGTTCATGAGCGCAAGTTCGAGTCGCGCGCCGACGCCCTTGAGAAAGTAGAAGCGACTGCCGCTGACCTTGACGCCTCGAGCGATGTCGATCGCGCCGAGCAGTTCACCGAGCTCGGCGTGGTCGCGGGGCTCGAAGTCGAAGGACCGTTTTTCGCCGACCTCCCGCAGTGTCATGAAGTTCTCTTCGCCGCCAGCCGGCACACCCTCGATCGTGACATTGCCAATTGCGCCGACGATTCGTGTGACGTCAGCTTCGGCATCCTGAGCCACTTGCTGGGCCGCCTTGACGCGAGCCGCGAGCGATTGCGCTTCTGCGACGAGACTCTTCTTTTCTTCTTTTGCGGCCGCAGCGACGGTCTTGCCGAAGACGTTTTGCTCTGCGCGCAGGGCCTCGAATTCGCCAATACGTGCACGCCGGTTCGCATCGGCCGCGATCGCGTCATCGACGAGCGCAACGGATGCCCCACGAGCCTCTTGCGAACGCCGAACCGCCTCGGGGTTATCACGCAATAGCTGGGGGTCGATCACGCCTACAGCCTACCGAGCGGATGCCGTAGCGTTGCGCGCGTGGCTAACCTCGCGAACGGCCCCAAGCGCCAGCTCGCTGTCGTCTACAACCCACTCAAGGTCGACTTGCGAAAGCTCAAGAAGTCCGTGACCGCCGCCGCGCGCGAGCACGGGTGGGCGGTGCCGATCTGGTTCGCTACGACGCAAGAAGATGCCGGCCAAGACGTCACGGGCAGCGCGATCCGCCGCGGCGCCGAGGTCATTCTCGTTGCGGGCGGGGATGGCACGGTTCGCGCCGTGGCCGAAGCACTGCGTGACTCCTCAGTTGCACTCGCCGTGCTCCCGTCGGGAACCGGCAACTTGTTAGCGCGCAACCTCGACTTGCCACTAACGAGCCTCGAGGCGAGCGTTGCCGCAGCCTTCACTGGCCAGGATCGGGCCATCGACCTCGGCATCGCGAACATCGTTCGCGCTGACGGCTCGACGGGTGAACATGCGTTTCTCGTCATGGCCGGGCTCGGACTCGACGCCAAGATGATCAAGAACACCTCGACGAAACTCAAGAAGGCCGTGGGCTGGCTCGCATACATCGACGGCATCGCGAGGTCGATTCCCGAGCTCAAGCCCGTTCGCGTTACGTACAGCGCAGACGGAGGCGCCGAGCGCTTTATGAACGTGCACACGATCGTCGTCGGCAATTGCGGCGTGCTTCCCGGTGGATTCTTGCTCATGCCAGACGCCCTGCCCGACGACGGCGTGCTCGACGTCGCCGCCTTGCGCCCGCGCGGACCGTTCGGCTGGGCGAAGATCTGGCAGAAGATCGCGTGGGAGAACGGTGTCTTGCGAAAGTCTGCAATCGGCCGAAAGATCATCGACCTTTCGAAAGACGTTCGCGATGTGACGAACTTCACGACGCGCTCGCTCAAGATGACGGTGGATGTACCGCAAGAGTTTCAACTCGACGGCGACGAGTTCGGCGAAGCGAAGTCGGTGCACGTGTGGGTCGACGCGGGTGCG
>JANOOQ010000419.1:0-1863 GCA_031421515.1 Leifsonia sp. | reverse complement strand
GCCGCGATCACGCTCGGCCACGATTTTGGTCGCGAGCGCGACACTGATTCCGCTTACCTCATCGAGCCCGAGGCGCACCGCGAATGCGCCATCACGGCGGTGGTGACTCGTTGTGTCTTCGTGTGACCTCACGAAAGTCCCGATAGGGGGCTGCTCGTGGTCGAGGCACGAGGGCATTCCGGTGGGCGATCCCGCCCCTTCGAGGCCGGCGTGTGCGCCCGAACGTTGGATGTCGGGCCTCAGCACCGTGACACCGTGGCGGCGGGCATCCGCCACCAAAGTTTGCGGCGAGTAGAAACCCATGGGTTGCGCGCGAAGCAAAGCGGCGAGAAACGCGGCGGGGTAGTGCAGGCGCATCCACGCACTCGCGTAAACGAGCAGACCGAAGCTCAAGGCATGACTCTCTGCGAATCCGAATCCCGCGAAGGCTTGAATGCTGCCGTAGATCTTGTCGGCGTCATCGCCCACGATGCCGTTGGTTGCCATGCCCGCGTAGAGCTTGTCGCGAAGAGTCTCGATGCGTTCGATTCCGCGCTTGGAGCCCATCGCTCGGCGCAAGAGGTCGGCGTCGTCTGCCGTGCAGCCACCAACCGCGACCGCGACTTGCATGAGCTGCTCTTGAAAGATCGGCACACCGAGAGTGCGCTCGAGCGGCTCGACGAGTTTGGGATGCAAATACGTGACCTTCTCGGTGCCGAGTTTGCGGCGGACGTACGGATGCACGGCGCCGCCCTGAATCGGACCGGGCCGGATCAAGGCGATCTCGATAACGAGGTGATAAAACTCTCGAGGCTGCAAACGCGGGAGCAGCCCCATTTGCGCACGACTCTCCACTTGGAAGACGCCGATCGCGTCGGCGCGACACAACTGGTCGTAGACGCCTTGCTCCTCTTTCGGCATGCTCGCGAGATCCCACACTTCGCCGAGCTTGTCGCGCGCGATATCGAAGCTGTATTGCAGTGCAGAGAGCATCCCGAGTCCGAGTAGATCGAACTTGACGAGCCCCATCCAGGCGCAATCGTCTTTGTCCCACTGCACGACCGTGCGGTCTTTCATGCGTGCGTGTTCGATCGGCACGACTTCGCCGACGGGTCGCTTCGTGAGCACCATTCCGCCCGAGTGAATGCCCAAGTGCCGCGGAAACTTCATGACCTCTTTCGCGAGTTCGATGACCGCTTCGGGAATGTCGTGGTCATCGCTCAAGACCGTGGCGCCCCAGCGCTCCACTTGCTTTGACCACGCGTCTTGTTGACCTGGGCTGTGACCGAGCGCTTTCGCCATGTCGCGCACGGCGAACTTGGGCCGATATTGAATGACGTTGGCGACTTGCGCGGCATTGCGGCGACCGTACTTCGCGAAAACGTATTGAATGACCTCTTCACGCCGTTCCGAATCGAAATCAACGTCGATGTCTGGCTCTTCCTCGCGCATCGCAGAAATGAACCGCTCGAACGGCAACTTGTATTTGATCGGGTCGACGGCCGTGATCTTGAGCAGATAGCAAATGACCGAGCTTGCCGCCGAGCCGCGACCTTGACACAGGATGCCGCGGCTGCGGGCCTCGCGAACGATGTCCCACACGATCAGGAAGTACCCGACGAAGTGCTTCTCGTCGATGACCCGGAGTTCGCGCTCGATGCGCTCTCGCACCTCGTCGGTGAGTTCGATGCGGCGATCCGGCACGCCAGCCCACACGAGTTCGCGCAGGTAGCTCATGGGCGTGTGGGCCTCGGGAACCTCCTGATCGGGCAGATCTGGCTTGGCTTTGCGTAGCTCGAAGCTCAGTTCGTCAGCGATCGTGACTGTGTTCTCGATCGCTCCTGGGTAGCGCGCGAAGCGAGTCGCCATCTCGGCGCCCGATCG
>JANOOQ010000418.1:0-10645 GCA_031421515.1 Leifsonia sp. | reverse complement strand
ATCCCGCGACGCCAGCGCCGAGGGAGCCTGCGACCGAGGACGTTACTCCCCCAGCGCGCCGGCATCCGTCGAGCGCACATCCGCGACGTGGAAGTTCTGGAAGCTCCGGCTCGCCGTCGGCCCCCGCTGGCCCTGATATCGCGAACCGTATTGGCCCGAGCCGTAGGGGTTATCGACGCGCGAACTCGTTCGGATGAAGCACAACTGCCCAATCTTCATCCCGGGCCACAACTTGATCGGGAGGGTCGCGACGTTCGACAGTTCGAGGGTGACGTGACCCGAGAAGCCGGGATCCACGAACCCCGCGGTCGAGTGTGTCAGCAGGCCCAAGCGGCCGAGGGAACTCTTGCCTTCGAGGCGGGCGGCGACGTCATCCGGTAGCGTCACGAGCTCGAAAGTCGACCCGAGCACAAACTCGCCAGGGTGCAGAATGAACGGCTCCCCCGACTCAACCTCGACGAGGTGCGTGAGGTCGGGCTGGTCTTCGGCCGGGTCGATGAACGGGTACTTGTGGTTGTCAAACAGCCGAAAGAACCGGTCGAGCCGCACATCGATGCTCGACGGTTGCACCATGTCGAGGTCGAGCGGCTCAAGCCCGATGCGTCCCGCGTCGAGTTCTGCCCGGATGTCGCGGTCACTGAGAAGCATGCGCACATTCTATTGAAGGATGCCCGGGCGGGCGTTGCGCGAGAGAAGCCGCTTCGCGCCGCCCCCCACCTCCGCGCCTCGCGACCCCTCTCGCGCGCATGCTCCGGACAAATGTGGGCGGGCAAGCATGCGCGCGAAGCGCGAACGCATCCCCTCAACAGGCAGCACGTTGGCACATAGTCCTGTCTCTGCGGCCGCATACGTTTCGCGAGCTGCCGCGGTAGCGCACAGTCATTGGATGAATCGACCGTGGCCCGCTCACTTGTTCACAATCGCCGACCTTGCCGTGCTCGACCATCGCGCGGCCTCTCGCGCAGCCGTGCGCGGCGAGCTCGTGCGCGTGAAGCGTGGCGCATATTGCGCCCGCGCGGAATGGGATGGAGCGAGCGAGGCGCGTCGTCACCTGTTGCGAGTCGTGGCGTTCGCACAATCCCACAAAAGGGCGGTCTTCTCGCACTGGTCGGCGGCGGTTGTGCACGGGCTCCCCATGATCGGAAGGTGGCCGGATGACGTCCACGTGGCGGCTGCACGGGCATCCGGCGGGCGATCAGAGACGGGAGTGAAGCGCCATTGCCGCGGCCTCGATGACCACGAATGGCAGACGGTCGACGGGATGCGCGTCACAACTATCGCGCGCACCCTGGTCGACTTGGCAATGGTGCAGCCGTTTCGTTTCGCGCTCGCGCCGATCGACCACGCACTTGCCGCGGACTTGAGTATCGGTGAGCTGACGGACTACCTCGACTCGCGCGGCACCTTTCGAGGCCTACCCCAAGTTGCGCGCGCGATGGCTTTGGCGGACGATCGCAGTGGCTCGCCCGGCGAATCACTAAGTCGCGGCACTATTCACGAACTGGGTTTTCCGGCGCCGCTTCTCCAGGTAGAACATCGAATGCCCGGTCGGACGGCGATAACTGACTTTGAGTGGCCCGACTATATGACCTTCGGCGAGTTCGACGGTGTTGGTAAATACCTGCGCAAAGAGTTTCTCCACGGGATGACAACTGCGGATGCAGTGCTCGCCGAGAAGCGACGCGAGGACCAACTGCGCAGAGCGACAGGCTTCTCGGCCGTTCGCTGGGGGTGGGATGACGCGCTTCGCGTTGCACCTTTACGCGCGATTCTGATCGAGGGCGGGTTGCCCACGCGACTGAGAGCGCTTCGCGCGTACGCTGTGGACTCGCGCGGGCGCTGAAGCATGCGCTCGAGTCTGCAGCATGCGCGCGAACGGGCGAGCGGCGTACTGATGGATGCCCGGGGTGGGCGTTGCGCGGGATCACCTAGAATTGCAGCAGCGCCGCGAGGCGCGCACGCGGATGTAGTTCAATGGCAGAACTTCAGCTTCCCAAGCTGATAGCGCGGGTTCGATTCCCGTCATCCGCTCAAAGGCTGAGCCCCTCACGGATCGAGGAACAATGGATGCCACGGACAACACCCGCCCGCTAGAACCCGGCATCGTGACCGACTTCAGCGAGAAGCTCAGTTACGGCCGGTACTTGTCGCTCGACACGTTGCTTGCGGCGCAGCATCCGCTCAGCAGTCCGCAGCATCACGACGAAATGCTGTTCATCATCCAGCACCAGACGAGCGAGCTCTGGCTCAAGCTCGTGCTGCACGAACTGCGCTCCGCGTGCGATCAGCTCGCTATGGACGACCTCGGCGGCGCGCTCAAGCGCATCGCTCGAGTGAAGCACATCCAGGAGGCGATGACGCAGCAGTGGAGCGTGCTCGCGACTCTCACGCCGACGGAGTACTCGGAGTTTCGCGGTGCCCTCGGCACGTCGTCGGGTTTTCAGTCGTACCAATACCGCGCCGTCGAGTTTCTGCTCGGCAACAAGAACGCGAAGATGCTCAGCGTGTTCGAGTCCGACCCCGCCGCGCACGCGCTCTTGGCCGGGCTGCTTGACACCCCGAGCCTGTACGACCAGTTTCTGCGGTATTTGTCGCGCCAGGGCATCCCGATTCCGGCTGCGATTCTCGAGAGGGATGTCACGAAGGCTCACACGTTCACGCCCGAACTCGTGCCGGTCTTTCGCGACATCTATATGGCGACGCACAAGAACTGGGCGATCTACGAAGCGTGCGAAGAGTTCGTCGATCTCGAAGACAATTTTCAGTTCTGGCGGTTCCGGCACATGCGCACGGTCGCGCGCACGATCGGCATGGGCGGCGGCACGGGTGGCTCCTCGGGCGTCGAGTTCTTGCAGCGCGCGCTGTCGCTCACGTTCTTTCCTGAACTCTTCGCGGTTCGGACCGAAATCAGCGCGTGAGCACACTGCTCGGCGTCGATGAGCTCTGGCTCGACGGGTGGCGGGGGCCGAGCATCCTGAGCGTCGGCGACGACGGGTTCGGCTTTGTCGGGCCCGCTAGCACCCCGACCCTTCCGATCACGGTGCTGCCGGGCCTCATGGACTCGCACGTGCACCTCGGCCTCATCGACGCGACCCGACTTCTGCCGGGCGGAATCGCTCGCGTGCTCGACCTCGGGTGGATTCCCGAAGTCGCAAGCACGTGGACGCGGAGAGCGGATGCCGCCCTCCCCGACACAACGATCGCCGGCGCCTTGCTCGCTCCTCCCGACGGATACCCCCGTCACTCGGGGTGGGCTCCCGCGGCTGCCGTCTTCGAGGTCGACGACGCCGAGGCGGCTGCCCTAGCGATCGCGCACCAACGGGATCTTGGCGCCGAAGTCATCAAGCTCACGCTCAACTCGGTCGCGGGCCCGACGTTCAGTGACGAGCTGCTCGCGTCGATCGTCGGCATCGCGCACGACGCGGGGTTGCCCGTCGTGGCGCACGCCGAGGGTGCCGGTCAGGCCGCGCGCGCCGCCGCCGCGGGCGTGGATGTGCTCGCTCACGCTCCATTTTCGGAACGACTCGACGACGAGGTGCTCGCAAAAATGGTCGGCAAGATTGCGTGGATCAGCACTCTCGACATCCACGGCTGGGGCGAGCCGACTGCGGCGTTCGAGATCGCGATCGATAACGTTCGGCGCTTCGCGGGCTTCGGCGGTGAGATCCGCTACGGAACGGATCTCGGCAACGGTCCGCTTGCGGTGGGCGTCAACGAGCGCGAAGTGGCGGCTCTTGCGCTCGCCGGGCTGGGAGTGGATGCCCTGGTGCGCTCGATCGTCGGCCCCGCATCCGCGATGCTAGGCAATCGGGTGTCTGTATTGACGAAGCCCAGACCTGACGACCCCGCGGATGTCGCACGCTGGTTGGCAACGTCGCGCGTGACCGGCACGAGCGACCTTGCTAGGTTCTTGTCATGAGCGAGCTCGTGCCAGTACCGTCACCCGGCGTGCCGCTCTTCTATGGGCAGCCGGGCGATCCCGTCGTCGTCGTGCTGCACGACATGTACGGGCGACTCCCTGGGCTCGAGCCGTTCGCGGTCGCACTAGCGAGCCGCGGCTTTCGCGTCGCCGTGCCCGATCTGTACGCCGGCGTGTGCACAGTCGATACCGCGACAGCTCACGGGCTCATGGCGCGACTCGACATCGCGACGGCTCTCGCTGAGGTCGACGATACGGTCGTCGCGGCTCAACTCACGGGCGACGAAAAAGTGGGTCTCGTGGGCTTCTCGCTCGGAGGGTGGCTCGCACTCCTTCACGCTCAAGCGGGAGCGGCGGATGCGGCCGTCGCGTACTACGCGAGCCTCAGCGACAAGGAGCATGGCATCATCCCATGCCCCGTCTTGCTGCAATGGGCAGAAGTGGAGGAGTGGGATGAGGGCGAGGACCCCCCATCCTTCGTTGCGCGCTTGAAGGACCACGGCACTCCCGTGACCGAGCACACCTACCTCGCGACGGCCCACTCGTTCGCGAACGCTAGCTTGCCGGACAAGCTCGATGCGCAAGCCGCGGCCCTCGCGTATGCCCGCACGACGGTATTTCTCGAGTCGCACCTCGTTGATTAGTGAGCGCCGCTAGTCTGCGTCACGTCCCACAAGTGGTGCACGGGATCATGAATGAAGTACTTCGCAAAGGTCTCGATCGTGAACGCGACACCGTCGCTTCGACGCCCGGGCCGCTGCCACGCGTCATCCGGAACCGCCTCGAATGCGTCGGCGAGCCGATGACCCGCGTCGAGTAGTGCCGCCAAAACCGTCGAAGGATCTTGCTCGTTGTACTTCTCTGCGATGGCCGTCACGTCTTGGTCCCAATTGTCGAAGAGCGGGTCGTCTTCGGCGAGCATGAGCCTCAGGCGAGTCAGGTACAGGGCGAACACGTCACGCACGTGAGCCGAGTACTCGAGGGGCGACCACGTGGAGTCGTTGGGACGCACGGTGACGTCGGTTGCGGTCAACACCGCGCGCCAGGCTTCGGTGTTCGCTCGGAGCATCGCTGCGACATCCGTCGGCGCAAATTTCGTCGCGTCGAAACCGCACTCGGGGCACGGCTTCTCGAGCACCCACGTCCAATTCTTCGTGTCAGGCGTAATCGGCATGCACCCATCGTGCCCCACTCGCCGACCGACTACCGTAGATTTCGTGCCAACCTTTTCTGACGACGTCGTGGCCGCGGTGCTGCACCACATGAATGACGACCACCTCGACGACAACCTGCTTATCGCTCAAGCGTTCGGATCAGCGGATGCCACCTCCTCAACAATGACGACCCTCGACGACCTCGGGGCAACGTGGCAGTACTCGACGCCCGACGGCTCACACGCACTCGTGGTGCCGTGGAGCGCGCCAATCAGTGAGCGCGCCGAGATCCGCCGCGAAGTGGTCGTGCTCTACGACGCCGCGTGCGCACGGCTCGGCATCGCCCCGCGCGAGCACTGAACTGGGGTGCCGCGGCCCGGCCCACCTCAAGGCCCGTGGACTACGCTTAGGGTGCCCTAAGTTCATGCCGTCTGGAGCACTCGTTGGCCGTCATTCCCTTCTCTCAAGCACTCCGCGAGCGCACTCGATCGAGCCACAGCGATAGCGAGGGCGCCGACTTCATGAGCGACCTCATGACGGGCAAGGGCACTCGAGACGACTACATCGCGCTCGTCGTTCAGCACTACTTCATCTACGAAGCGCTCGAAGGTGTGCAGGCCGAGTTTGCCGACAATGCGACCGCAGCGCCCTTCGTCACGGCGCAACTCTCGCGACTGCCGGCTCTCGAGAGTGACCTCGATTTTCTGCTTGGGGCGCGATGGCGCGATGAGATTTCGCCACTGCCGACGACGGCACGCTACGTGAAGCGGATTCACGAGGTCGCTGCAGAAGGTTGGGCGGGTGGCTTCGTCGCTCACCACTACACGCGCTATCTCGGTGACCTCTCTGGCGGTCAAGCGATCAGTCGCATCATGCAGCGGCAATTCGGTTTCGAGACCAACGGCGTCGGCTTCTACCTCTTCGATCAGATTGCCGATCCGCGGCAATTCAAGGAGATCTACCGCGATCAGCTCGATGCGGCGGATTGGGATGCCGCCGAGCGGGAGCGTGTCATCAACGAAGTCGTCACGGCCTACCGCTTCAACACTGAACTATTCGTCGATCTCGCCGCGGCGAAGGCCGCGGCCTAGAATCAGGCCCTAATCGCCGGAATGGCCGTCACGCGTGACATAAATCGCACGACGTTCTCATCGACGATGATGTCACTCGGCCGAAGCGGCCGCGTCAAGTAGAGACCCTCGAGTTCGCTAATGCGGCTGAGTGCGACATACGTCTGGCCAGGCGCAAAGGAGCGCTGACCGAGGTCAACGATCGCACGGTCGTACGTTTTGCCTTGAGACTTGTGAATCGTCACGGCCCACGCAAGTCGCAGCGGAAACTGCGTGAACTCGGCCACGACGTCTTTTCGCAGTGCCTTCGTGAGGGGTGAGTAGGTGTACTTAAACTTCTCCCACACCGCTGGCTTCACCTCGTGACGCTCACCGTCGATCTCGACAAAGACCGTCGTGTCGATCTTGAGCACGGTCCCGACCGTGCCGTTTACCCAACGCTGTGCGCCGTGCTCGAAGCTCGTGTCGTTGCGTAGAAACATCACGCGTGCGCCGACCTTGAGTTCGAGCGCGTCGTCGGCTGGGTAGGCACGGCCCCCGAACTCCCCATTGATGTCGGCGCGAGCGGTGAGCACTCGACCGGGCAGCTTCGCAAGCTCCCGCGCGTTGATGCGAGTCACGGTGCCGTTCGTCGTCGCGAGCGTGATCGCGCCATCCGTCGGAGCCGGCCGAGCCCCCACGTCATTGAGTCTGCCCGCGATTTCTGCCGTCACGGCCCCGTGGCGCACGGCGTTGAGCATGCGCTTGAACTCATCTTCGTGCTGCCGGTGGATGGTCGACAGTTCGTAGATCGTGAGCTCCGAGTCATCCCACACCTTCGCATCGAAGAACCACATCGAGTCGTAGCGGTCCTCGAAATAGGCGCGCTCGTCTGGGTCGCCCGGAACGGGAGCGAGTTGGTACGGGTCGCCGAACAGCACGACTTGAACGCCGCCGAATGCCTCGCGCGTGCGCCCACGGGCTTGTCGAAGCGATCGATCGACGGCGTCGAGAAGATCGGCGTTGACCATCGAGACCTCGTCGATCACCAGCGTGTCGATCGTCGAGAGGAGCTTGCGCAGCTCGGCCGACTGGTCGATGTCGTGATCCGCGATGACGCCGATGGGCAGTCGAAAGAGCGAGTGAATCGTTTGGCCGCCGACGTTGAGTGCCGCGACTCCCGTCGGCGCACAAATCACGACTTGCTTTGACGTGTGCTCAGACAAGTGATTGAGCAGCGTCGACTTGCCCGTGCCAGCACGCCCAGTGACGAAGATGTTTTCGCTCGTGGTCTCGATGCGGTCGAAGACGGCTTGTTGCTCGTCTGACAGGGTCACCTCGATCACCGCTTCACTGTACCCGCGCGCCGCTGCCCGACGCGGCGACGCGGCTTAGGATGTGGGAATGCGCCGCGAGCTGTTGACCTGGGGAGTTATCGTCGCGTTCGTCGTGATCGCTTTCGGCGGTGTTGTCTTGATCCTCAACGCGACGCTCTACAGCGCAAGCGGTTTCGTGGGCAGTTATCTCGCTGCGTTGGAGCGGCGGGATGCGGATGCAGCCCTCGAGCTCACGGGCCCGAGCGTCGCGGGCGACGCGTCGAGCGAGTTGCTCACGCGCGACGCCATGGGGTCGGTGAGTGACACCAAGTTCATCAGCGATGTGGACACCGACGGCACACATCGCGTCGTGTTCTCGTACCTCGCGGGCGACGAACCGGGGCAGACGGCCTTCGAGGTGCACCGCGCCGGGGCGCTCTTCGGGCTCTTCTCGACGTGGGCTTTCGTCGAGAGCCCGCTTGCTGTCGTGCACATCAATGTCATGAACGACGCACGGTTTAGCGCAAACGGCGTCGAGCTCGTATCCCCCGCCCCCAATGATCCGGCGCCTTACCTCGTCTTTACCCCAGGCAGCCTCGCGCTCGACCACGAGTCCACCTACCTCGAGTCGGCGACGGTTACCGTCACCGTTACCGAGCCTGGCGCATCCGTTCCGACCGCTATCGACGTGCGAGCAAACGACGACTTCGTTGCCGCAGCCCAAAAGGCCGTCAACGCTCACTTGAGTGAGTGCACGAGGCAAGCGATTCTCATGCCAACGGGATGCCCGTTCGGATACCCCGTGACAAACCGAATCGTCACGCCGCCCCTGTGGTCGATTATTACGTACCCCGTCGCGACCATTAAGCCGCGCGAGACCGCGGGCGAGTGGCAGATGCCGCGAACCGCCGCGACCGCGCACATTGTCGTCGACGTCAAGAGCCTCTTCGACGGCACGATCACGACCGTCAACGAAGACGTGCCGTTCACGGTCGCCTACCGAATCTCGATTGCAGCGGACGATGTCGTCGTCGTGACGCCGTTCGACTAGTCGCTCTCCTCGGGCGCGGGGTGCGCTGTGCACTGTTCATGTGCCAAATGAAGGATCGCGCGCCTTCCGCGGCTCCACCGGCCCGTAAACCTGTGACGAAGGAGTGCGCGATCCTTCATTTGGCACAGAGCCGGGCGACGACGTCGTCACGGCGATCGATTAGTCGCGACTGCCGCGCTTCGCGAGCATCGCGTTGTACTCCGCGAGCTCGGCGTCGCCGTCTCGGTCGGCCTTGCGGTCGTAGCGCTTCGACTCGCGCGCGTCACTGCGCGACCACAAGAAGACGATAGTCAGCGCGAGAATCGCGTTGGGAATCTCGCCCACACTCCATGCGATTCCGCCACCCGCTTGTTGGTCTTCGATCGCAGAGATGCCCGTATCCCACCCCATCGCGCCATACCAATTGGCGAGCAGAAGTCCCGTGCCGGTCGTGAGCGCGAGCCCAAAGAAGGCGTGGAACGCCATCGTCGCGAGCAACACGACGAGACGAATCGGGTAGGGTGCTCGCGAGGGCGCCGGGTCGACGCCCACGAGCGCCGAGACGAAGAGGTATCCCGTGAGGAGAAAGTGCACGATCATCCACTCGTGCCCGATGTGGTTCGTCGTCGCCCAATCGAAAATGGGCGTGTAGTAGAAAATCCACAGCGAAGCAGTGAAGATTCCCGCCGCGACGAGTGGGTGGCTCAGCACGGTGAAGAACCTCGAGTGAACGAGCAGCATGAGCCACTCGCGGGGGCCGCGACTTGCGTCGGATCGCTTCTCGATCGTGCGCAGAGCGAGCGTCACGGGAGCGGCAGGAACGAGGAGCACGGGGATGACCATTCCGAGCGTCATGTGAGCGAGCATGTGCGACGAGAACAGGTAGCGCTCGTAGACGTTGACGCCGCCATTGGTGACGTAGAAGAGCAGCGCGAGTCCCGCGATCCACAAGAGCGTGCGGTACCACGGCCACGAGTCGCCTCGGCGGCGGAGCCTCAGCACCCCGAGTACGTAGAAAAGCACGCCGAACCCACACACGAGAATCCAGATGAGGTCGAAGTTCCACAGCGTGAAGAGCGTCTCGAACGACACGGGCGGCGGCAGCGGCCGGCCCGTGAGAATCTCGGCGGGCGTGGGGTTCGACAAATCGAGCACTGGCACTTCGGGCACGGGAGTCGCCGTGCGAGCGAGAGCGACCGCTACCCCCGACGCGATTCCCATGAACGCGAGCTCGGCGGCGACGATAAACCACCAGGTTCGGGATGCCCCCGGCCGGGTCATCCGCTCAATAAAGAATCGACGCTGAGCCGCACCGAGCAAACCGAGGGCGATGAGCGCCGCGACCTTCGCGAGCACGAGAACGCCATACGGCGACGCGAGGTTATCGAGACTCTCGACTCGGATCAGAGCACTCACGTACCCCGATACTGCGACGACGACGAAGCTCACGAGCGCGATCGTCGAGTAGCGGCGCAAGACCGCGACGAACCGACCTTCGAGCGCGCCACGAATGACCACGAGCGTGAGCAGACCGCCGAGCCACGCCGCGGCGAAGAGCACGTGCAGAAAGAGCGCCGTCGACGCCGAGTCGTGATCCGCTGTGCCCCCTCGGTGTCCTTGCAGCGCCATGGGTAGCAAGCCGATCGCCGGGAGCACCGTGACGAACGCGAGCACCGTGACGTTGCGCACGGCGAAACACAAGACCGTCACGACCGAAGCGATGAGCGTCGTCACGAGCCACGCTTGACCCAGCTCAGTCGTCGTAAGGAAGGACCCAAGCAGGTCCCCAAAGCTGTCGTCGACGCTCAACGGTTGTTGGAAGACCGCGAGAAATGTGAAGAACCCCGTGAGGGCCGCCGCGACCGTCCACACAGCGGATGCTCCCGCGGCAACATCGAGCGCGCGGCCAAACTCGGCCCGGCTCGAGTCGAGTGCGAAAACCACCAACACGAGCGCCCCAAGCGCGCCCGCGCCGCCGAGGTACACGAAGAGCGTGGACACCGGGAGCCCGTACCGCACCACTGCACCTGGGTCGATGATCAGTGGGGCATCCGCACCCCCACCGAAGGCAAGCGCAGCGATGAGTGACAGCAGTGCCGCGAGAAGGAGGATCGCCGGGGTGGCGATCGTGAGCGAGCGAGGCACTCGTCAAGCTTAACGACGAAGGGCGGCGACCA
>JANOOQ010000417.1:0-1917 GCA_031421515.1 Leifsonia sp. | reverse complement strand
CGCTTCATCGAGCCAGCCGTCACGAGCGCTCGCCACCGGCTGAGCGTCGCGGCAGTCACGGCGATCTCGCCCGGCGTCACGTCTATCCACCTCAAGGGCCGCAAACTCCACTCCCTCGGAGCCGAGGGTGGACAGTTTTTCGTGTGGCGATTCTGGACCCGACGTACGTGGTGGCACTCCCACCCCATCTCGATCTCGGCGATGCCGACCGACACGATGGCGCGCATCACCGTGCGCGACCTCGGCTCGGGCAGCGCGCGAATATCGGCAGTTCCGGTCGGTACGCGCGTCTCAATCGAAGGGCCTTACGGACTCTTCTCCGACGTCGCACGATCGGCACCGAAACTCGCGATCATCGCCGCGGGAATCGGTGTCACACCTGTTCGCGCTCTACTCGAAGACTCGGAGTTCGCCCCGGGCGAGGCCACCATCCTGCTGCGCGCTAGCGACGAGAACGACATGTTTTTGTGGGACGAAGTTCGCGCAATTGCTCTCGCCAAGGGCGCAACGATCTACACGATGGTCGGCAAGCGAGCTAGCTTGGCGCCGCGTTGGATGCCCGAAGCGGATGCCCGCCGCGGAGTAACGCTAGCGAGCGTGTTTCCAGACCTCGCGCGCTCCGACCTCTACGTTTGCGGCCCCTCGGCGTGGCTCGACCTCGTCGAAGCGGATGCTCGTGCCACGGGCATCCCGAATCATCAACTTCACTCGGAGAGGTTCGACTGGTGAGAACCCGCGCAGTACTAACAAGCACGTTCGCCTCGATTGGCGTGCTGTTTATCGGATGGCAAGCGGGCGCAAATGTACTCATCGCAGCGGATTCGACGGCCGTCACGACGACAAGCGCGAGCGGCACGGGCTCCAGCACGGGCACGACTTCGGGCACCGCGACGACGAACTCGACAACCACGAGCACCGCGCAATCGGGTGCAGCCGACGGCACGTACGTCGGAAGCGTTGTGTCGACGCGCTTCGGCAACGTGCAAGTGCAAGTGACGCTCGTGGGCGGCGCGATCACCGAGGTGACACCGCTCATGCTCACGGATGACGACCGTAAATCCGTCCAGATCAGCAATCGTGCCGCGCCGATTCTCCGTGAAGAAGTAATTGCATCACAATCCGCGAATGTCTCGAACGTCGGCGGTGCGACGTATACAACACGCGCCTACCTCAGCTCGCTCCAATCCGCTCTCGACCTAGCTGGATTTTGATGCGCCGCACATTCGCGACGATGGGCACGATTGTGTCGCTCGACGTGGACGTGCGTGACGAAAAACTGATTCTCAATGTCGAACGCGTTTTTGCGGTTGCGGACGACACCTTTAGCCTCTACAACGCCAACTCCGAGCTGGCCCGCATCGCCTCAGGCACCCTGGATTTTCGCGACTCGAGCGCCACTGTTCGTGACGCGTACGAAATCGCTCTCGAATGGAGTTCGCGTACGAACGGTGCCTTCACCCCGAACCGTCCCGATGGTGCGATCGACGTTAACGGCGTCGTCAAAGCGCTCGCGATGACCGAAGCGGGCTCCGTGATCGAAGCGGCGGGATGCCGCACCTGGACGCTCAACGTCGGCGGCGACATCCTCGTCTCGTTGCGCGAAACCAACTTGGAGCCGCATGTAGTAGGAATCGTCGATCCTCACAATCGCGCAGCACTCGTGTGCAGCGTGGCGTTGACTGGCCCGCGCCGCGCCCTCGCGACGTCGGGGAGCGCGGAACGCGGCGACCACATCTGGCTCGCGGGCAGTACATCAGCGCCCGAGTTCGCCCAGGTGACCGTCATTGCGAACGACATTGTCACGGCCGATGTGCTCGCCACAGCGATTATCGCTGGCGGTTCAGATGCTTTGGATACGGCTACCGACCGTTGGGACATCGATGTACTCGCTATCGCGCGCGACGGCGCCTTGCGCGC
>JANOOQ010000416.1:0-3338 GCA_031421515.1 Leifsonia sp. | reverse complement strand
CACCGACGGGCTTGTTGAGCATGACGTAACGCTTCGTGGTGTCGAGCTGGATGGCGACGTCGTCGACCGTGACCTGGTCGGTCGAGAGCACGCGCCGGCCAGGTTCGCGCACAATCTCACCGTTGACCGTTACGCGACCTTGCGCGATGAGGTCTTCCGACACCCGTCGCGACGCAACGCCCGCGGCCGCCATGACTTTCTGTAGTCGGTCACCCTCGGGATTCGGTACGGCGTCGCTATTCGGGCCAAAACCGCTAGCGTCGCTCATCGAAACCCTCCGCGCCATCGTCGAGCATGGGAGAGATGTGCGGTAGCTCGTCGAGGGAATTGACACCGAGTTGGCTCATCAAGAGATCGGTCGTCTCGTAGTGGATCGCGCCCGTCTCGCTGTCGGTGAACGCCTCCGTAATGAGCCCGCGACCCAGCAGAGTGCGCACGACCGAGTCGACGTTGACGGCGCGAATCGACGCAATCGCGCCGCGACTAATGGGCTGCTTGTATGCAATCACTGCGAGAGTCTCGAGCGCCGCTTGACTGAGCTTCGTCGGGTTCTGCGTGAGCACGAAGTCGCGCACCGTGTCGTCGTGTTCGGCGCGCACGTAGATGCGCCAGCCACCCCCGACTTCACGCAATTCGAATCCACGACGGATGCCACCATCCACTCCATCGAAGTCGGCGACGAGTCGCTCGATCGATTGCCGTACGGCCGGTACGGGCTGCCCGAGGGCCGTCGCGAGGGACACGAGGCTCTGCGGTTCATCCGCAACCATGAGTATCGCCTCGAGAGCGCGTTCAGTTTCCATAATCAGCTCCGAGGTTTGCAAGGCTGTCGTCCGACCAGTTGTCGGCACTCCAGCGCACGGTCAGTTCGCCGAGTGGTTCAATTTGTTCGAATCCGACAGCGGATGCTCGATACAGCTCGAGCACGGCAAGAAAGCGCGCGATGATCACGCCCTTCTGATCGGCTCCAGCAATGAGTTGGCGGAAAGTCATGGGTTCGCCGCGTCTCAAGAGCGCCACGACGTGGGCCGCTTGCTCCCGAATACTGACGAGGGGTGCGTGGAGATGGTCGAGCCCGATCGTGGGGATCTCACGCGGGGCGAGAGCGAGCGCCGCGAGCGCTGCGAAGTCATCCGCCGTGAGGGTCCACACGAGCTCGGGAGTCTGCTTTCGATACTTTTCTTCGAGCCGCACGGAGCGCACGTGACGGGTCGACTCTGTATCGAACCGACCGCCGAACCACGCAGCCGCTTCTTTGAAGGCGCGGTATTGCAAGAGTCGCGCGAAGAGCAAATCACGAGCCTCGAGCAGCGCGACATCTTCTGCGTCGACGAGCTCGCCTTGCGGAAGCAGACCAGCGACCTTGAGGTCGAGTAGCGTCGCCGCGACGACGAGAAACTCGGTCGCTTGGTCGAGCTCTTCTTCAGAGTCGAGGCCGCGAAGGTAGGAAATGAATTCGTCCGTGATGCTCGAGAGTGACACCTCGGTGATGTCGAGTTCGTGCTTCGCGATGAGGGTTAGGAGCAGATCGAAAGGCCCGTTGAAGTTGCTCAGGCTCACGGAGAACCCTGCCGCCTCCGTCTCCAACTCCATCGCGCCGCTAGGCGACGGCACCACGGGCGATGAGCTCTCTCGCTAGTTGCCGATACGCGTCTGCCGCCGAATGCTCGGGTGCGAAGCTCGTGATCGGGGCTCCAGCGACGCTCGCGTCCGGGAACTTTACTGTTCGCCCGATGACGGTCTCGAGCACCTTTTCGCCGAACGTCTCGACGACACGTTCGAGCACTTCACGTGAGTGAAGCGTGCGAGCGTCATACATCGTCGCAAGGATGCCGTCGAGCTCGATCGCGGGGTTGAGCCGGTCTTTGACCTTGTCGATCGTCTCGACGAGCAGGGCAACGCCGCGAAGCGCGAAGAACTCACACTCGAGCGGGATCAGCACGCCGTGCGCCGCCGTGAGGGCGTTGACCGTCAGCAGACCGAGCGAGGGCTGGCAGTCGATCAAGATGACGTCGTATTGGTCGCTCACCTTTCGCAGTACGCGCGCCAAAATCGTCTCGCGCGCAACCTCGTTGACAAGGTGAACCTCAGCGGCAGACAGATCGATGTTCGCAGGAATTACATCGAGATTCGGATACGCCGTGTGGATGATCGCTTCGGCCGGATTCTTGACCGTACCCAAGAGCAAGTCGTAAATCGTCGGCACATCGTGAGTCGGCACACCGAGACCCGCGGAAAGCGCGCCTTGCGGGTCGAAATCGACCGCGAGCACCTTGCGACCGTACTCGGCGAACGCAGCCCCGAGGTTGATCGTCGTCGTCGTCTTGCCGACGCCGCCCTTTTGGTTTGAGAGGGAGATAACCCGAGCTGGCCCGTGACCGCGCAACGGCGGCGGTTCGGCGAACTCGGTCAGCGGGCGACCCGTTGGGCCCATGACGGGTGCTTCGAGGCCCGGCAGAACCGCCGAATCATCCCGTTGCACTGTCATGTGTCGAGTGTACGCGGCGCAATTTGTGAGCCCGGCCGTGCCACGCGCCCGGAGGCGTGGTTCACCTCTACCTGTGGTTGAGGGTTAACGCGCGCGCGGGTGGGCAGTCGTGTACATGTCCCGCAACGTGTCGGCCGTGACCATCGTGTAGATCTGCGTCGTCGCGACGGACGAGTGCCCCAAAAGTTCCTGCACGACTCGCACATCGGCGCCACCCGCGAGCAAGTGCGTCGCGAACGAGTGTCGAAACGTGTGCGGTGAAATCTCGATACCGAGGTGTGCCTTCTCAGCAGCGGCTCGGATGATGAGCCATGCGTTCTGGCGGGACACTCGCTGCCCGCGGATACCGAGGAATAGCGCCGGCGTCGCCTTGCCGCGCAACGATAGCGCCGGCCGCGCCCGCACGAGGTACGCATCGATGGCGGCTCGCGCGAAACTGCCGACGGGCACGATGCGCTGCTTGCTGCCCTTACCGAAGAGCCGAACGACGTCGCCTTCGATGACGTCGTCGACGTTGAGCGCAACGGCTTCGGACACGCGCGCTCCCGTTGCGTACAACAACTCGAGAAGCGCCTTGTCTCGGAGCGACGTGATGTCGTCGCCGTCGGTCGCGGCAAGTACGGAAGCCATTTGCTCGATCGAGATCGCCTTCGGGAGCCGCATCGACAGTTTGGGCGGTCGAACGTCGGTCGCGACATCCGCCTCGACAATTCCCTCGTCGAGCAAAAACCGGTGGAATCCGCGCACCGTCGAGAGCATTCGGGCGACGGACGACGCCGTGAGAGGCTGGGGCTCTCGCGTGCGCAGATCGTGAGCGAAGGCGTCGACGTCCGCCGCCGAAATCGCCGCC
>JANOOQ010000415.1:0-3721 GCA_031421515.1 Leifsonia sp. | reverse complement strand
TCGAGGGTCCTGGCTCGGGACCGGTGGTTGTGAACTTCGCAGGAGACTCCGACGAGTTCAGTGCCGCGGGCAACTTCACGAACTGGGCGAACCACAACTACGGTTTCTCGGTTGTGCGGGTTTCGAGTCAATCCGCGGCTGACGTTGGCATAACGCTGAGCGATTGCAGCTACGAAGTGACGGATGCGGGACTCGATCTAAACGGCGACGCCGACTGGTGGAGCTCTCACGTCACAGACACCCGCTGTGTCTTCGGATCCGACCAAGAGGAAGTCGACTACTAACAACGAGCTCGAGAAGCTACGCCACGCGGAGTACGAGCGCGACCGCGTGCCACGGCAGACTAGAGGCATGAGTTCATCAACGCCTTCGCCGCGGTCTCGAGCACGCTTTGGCACGCCCGACGAGGGTGGCCCCCGCGCGAAGTTCAGCGACCTTTTTCCGTACCTTCGTGAGCACCGCCCCGTGCTCGCGTTCGTCATCGTGTTGAGCATCCTCGCGGCCGCGGCGTCGCTTGCACAGCCCGTGCTCGTGAGCCAAGTCATCACGGCCGTGCAAGCGGGCGACCCTCTCGGGATGCTCGTGGGCACGCTAGTGGGCCTCGTGGTGCTCTTTGGCATCTTGAGTGGGTTTCAGCACTACCTCTTGCAACGCACGGGAACGAGCGTCGTGCTCTCGGCTCGGCGCCACCTCGTGCGGCGGCTATTGCGCCTCCCGATCAGCGAGTTCGATACGCGCCGCACGGGTGACCTCGTGTCGCGCGTCGGCTCAGACACGACGCTGCTCTATGCCGTCATAACGCAAGGGCTCGTCGACGCGATCGGTGGCTCGCTTGTGTTCGTGGGTGCGCTCGTCGCGATGTTCATCATCGACCCCGTGCTGCTCGGGCTCACCCTTCTCGTGGTCGCTGTGGCGATCGTGACGGTCGTGACGCTCTCCGGTCGCATCCGCATTGCTAGTCGCAAGCAGCAAGAGAAAGTCGGGGATCTTGCGGCAGCCGTCGAACGGTCGCTCAGCGCGGTGCGTACGATCCGGGCATCCAATGCCACTGATCGAGAGATTGCCGCGATCGAAGTCGATGCCGAAGGCGCGTGGAGGATGGGTATTCAAGTCGCGAAGATCTCGGCGCTCGTCGTGCCGATCGCGAACATCTCCCTTCAAGTCGCGTTGCTCGTCGTGCTCGGCGTCGGCGGATTCCGCGTAGCGAGCGAGGCCATCACGGTCGCGAGTCTCGTGTCGTTCATCCTCTTCTTGTTTCTCATGATCATGCCGCTCGGCCAAGCCTTCGGGGCGATCAACTCCGTCAATCAAGCGCTCGGTGCGCTCGGTCGCATCAAGGAGATCATTGCGCTCCCGAGTGAAACTGACGGCGATGCAGCAGTGAGCCCCGTCGCTGCCACGGAGACGGATGCGGCGGTGTCATTCGACGACGTCGAATTCGCCTACCCAGAAGACACCGTCGTCGAACTCATCGAATCGGAACTCGTCGGGCTCAAACACGTGGCTCCGCCCGACCGACCCGACCGCACGGTCTTGCGAGGCGTGACGTTCTCGGCGGAGCGCGGCAAGCGCACGGCTCTCGTCGGACCGTCGGGCGCGGGCAAGTCCACGATTCTCGCGCTCATCGAGAGGTTCTACGACCCCACAGCGGGCGTCGTTAGGTTCGGCGGAGTCGACATTCGTGGCCTCGATCGCACCGAGTTGCGCGCACAAATTGGCTATGTCGAGCAAGATGCTCCCGTGCTCGCGGGCTCGTTGCGCCAAAACCTCTTGTTGAGTTCGCCCGAAGCGACCGACGAGGAGTGCATTGACGTGCTGCGCGCCGTCAACCTCACCGATGTGCTCGACCGCAATCCGCTCGGCCTCGACGCCGCGGTCGGCGAAGACGGTGTCATGCTCTCGGGTGGCGAGCGGCAGCGACTCGCGATCGCGCGAGCGCTCCTCGCGGCGCCGCCCATCCTCTTGCTTGACGAGTCAACATCGTCGCTCGACGGACTCAACGAGCAAATGCTCCGAGACGCGATCGACGCCGTAGCCGAGAATCGAACGCTCATTGTCATCGCACATCGGCTGTCGACCGTCGTCGACTCCGATCAGATCATCGTTCTTGATCAGGGTCGCGTCGTGGGCACGGGCACGCACTCCGAACTCGTCAAGTCGACACCGCTCTACAAGCAACTCGCGAAGCACCAGTTGCTGGTGTAGGTGCAACTCGGGCTCGTCGAACTGACGCACGACGCACGCAACAACTCCGTGCGCGCGCTAGCGGCAAGGCTCACGTCTGCCCGAGAGCCCGCCCGCGAGCCCTACTCGCGCGCGAGCGCGTACATCGCGACCGCGGCAGTCGCCCCAACATTGAGCGAGTCGATTCCGTGCGCCATGGGAATCCGCACGATCGTGTCTGCCGCCGCGATCGCCTCGCGCGTGAGTCCCTCGCCCTCTGCACCGAGAACGAGCGCGACTTTGGCTGGGGCATCCGCTGCAAAAGTGCGTAGCGAAACCGCACCAGGTTCGAGTGCGAGGGCCGCGACGTGGAAGCCGTGACTCGAGAGCAGCTCGCTCGTCGCGGCCCACGGGCCGAGCCGCGTCCAGGGCACTTGGAGCACCGTGCCCATGCTCACTCGAATGGCACGCCGGTAGAACGGGTCTGAACACCGCTCGGTCACGAGCACGGCATCCGCTCCGATTCCCGCGACCGAGCGGAATATCGCCCCGACGTTTGTCGGATCCGCGACGTTCTCGAGAATCACGACGCGCGTCGCGTTCGCCAGTAGCGACTCGACGGTCGGAAGGGGCGGCCGATGCATCGACGCAATGAGACCCCGGTGCAAGACGTATCCCGTGAGGTGCTCGAGCAACTCGCCGGGCCCTGTGAAGATCGGCACGTCAGGCCCGACGAGTGCCACGGCGTCTTCGACGGATGCCCCGAGCGCGAGCACCGAGCGCGGCTTGTGTCCCGCCCCGAGCGCACGCTCGAGCACGAGCGCCGACTCGGCGAGGTAGAGGCCGTGTTCGCTCCCGAGGGACTTCTTGAGCGCGACATCCGTCTGGTGTGAATAGTCGGCAAGTCGAGGGTCGTCGAGGTCCGTGATCGGGATCAGGTTCATAGGGTCCCGGCCGCGGCCCAACTCACGCGAACGGGTTAGGCGTGAGCACGTACTTCGTCTCCAAGTATTCGTGGATTCCCTCGAACCCACCCTCGCGCCCGATTCCCGACTGCTTTACGCCACCGAAAGGCGCGGCCGCGTTCGACGCGACGCCCACGTTGAGTCCCATCATTCCCGTGTGCAGGCTCTCGATGAGGCGCTGACCGCGCGCGAGATCTTGAGTGAACGCGTAACTGATGAGGCCGTACTCGGTGTCATTGGCTTTCGCCACGGCATCCGCTTCGTCCGTGAATGTCGTGATGGACAACACCGGGCCAAAGATTTCTTCGCGCAGGATGTCGCTGCCCGCGGTCACGCCCGTGAGCACGGTCGGCTCGTAGAAGCTGCCGTCGCCCTCGACCCGCGCGCCGCCGACAAGGATCGTGGCACCCTTCGCAACAGCGTCTTGCACTAGCTCGTCGGCCTTGTCGACCGCCGCGTCATTGATGAGCGGACCAATCGTGACTCCCGCTTCAGTGCCACGGCCGATCGCGAAGCCCGAAACGCGCTCCGTGACACGGCGCGAGAACTCTTCCGCGACCGACTCGTGCACGATGAACCGGTTGGCGGCCGTG
>JANOOQ010000414.1:0-2184 GCA_031421515.1 Leifsonia sp. | reverse complement strand
CGTGCCTCTGGTGAGAATCCCGTGATCGAGCCTAATGTTCTTCTCGTGTCCGACACACCAGCAGTCTTGCCGCTTCCAGAGACTTTTGCGAGCGCAGTGGCATCCATTCGCGACGTCGTGATGCGCCCAGAATTGATCGTCACCGAGATCGCGGCGCCGGGAACTCTCGCGCCTTGGTCGTTTGCTCTCGCAGCGGATGTTGCTCCCGCGCGCCACGGCAGCGACTCCGAATTGGGCACGGGACGATTCGTGCTCTTGTACGACCCCTCGGCTCCCGATGCCTGGAACGGATCGTTTCGCGTCATTTGCTACGCGCAAGCCCCACTCGAGACCGAAATGGGTGTCGACCCCTTTCTCGCGGATGTCGCGTGGTCGTGGTTGGTCGATGCGCTCGACGGTCGCGGCGCGAGGTACTCCTCGGCGTCGGGTACCGCGACTCGAATCTTGTCGTCGGGCTACGGAGAAATGCAAGCGCAAGGCGACGGAGCTCAAATCGAACTTCGAGCGTCGTGGACTCCCGACGGAGGCGATCTCTCTGCGCACGTCGAAGGCTGGAGCGAGTTGTTGTGCATGCTCGCGGGGCTACCTCCGTCGATCGAGGGAGTGAGTTTGCTGTCGGCTCGCCGCGTGGCGCGTGAATAGTTCAGACGGCGTTGTCGAGCCGCTCCCGGAGACACTAGTACCTGAACCAAGCGGACCCGAAGCACGTAAGCAAGCGGCGCACGTCGCGGTCGACGTCATCGTCGATCGCGCGAGCTACCTCGATGCTGTCGCCGCGATCGCCGCCGGTACTGGACCCATCGCGATCGACGCAGAGCGCGCATCCGGCTACCGGTACTCGCAGCGCGCATACCTCATCCAGATATTCCGTCGAGGCTCGGGCACCTTCTTGTTCGATCCGCCCGCGATTGGTTCGTTCACCGAGCTCAACGGCGTGATTGGCAACGAAGAGTGGATTCTGCACGCCGCGAGCCAAGATCTCACGTGCTTGCGGGAGGTTGGGCTCGACCCCACACGGCTCTTCGACACCGAACTAGCCGCGCGCCTCGCGGGCATGTCGCGCGTTGGACTCGGTGCTGTCGTCGAAGAATTGCTGGGCATCCACCTTGCCAAGGAGCACTCGGCCGCCGACTGGTCGACGCGACCGCTCCCGCAAGCGTGGCTCGTGTACGCGGCGCTCGATGTCGAGCTGCTCGTCGATGTTCGCGATGGGCTCGCCGAGATTCTCGAGCGCGACGGCAAGACCGACATCGCGGCTCAAGAGTTCGCGTCGGTCTTAGCTCGCGATTTTGTCGTCGTGCGAACGGATCCGTGGCGTCGGCTCACGGGCTTGCATTCCGTGCGAGGCGCGAAGAACCTCGCCGTCGCTCGCGAGTTGTGGTTGACGCGGGATGCGTACGCTCGCGAAATCGACACGGCTCCCGGCCGCCTTGTTTCCGATTCAGCTCTCGTCGCGGCCGCTCGCACGCTCCCTGAAACCAAGCGAGACCTCGCGGCGCTCAAGGACTTCACGGGTCGCGCGAGCCGCTCCCAGATCGACCGATGGTGGAACGCGATTCAGACGGGTGCCGAGAGCACGAATCCGCCCGCCGCTCGCGTGCCGGGCGACGGTGTGCCACCGCCTCGCGTGTGGTCAGACAGGAACCCCGAGGCCGACCTGCGTCTCAAGGCGGCGCGTGCAGCCGTGACGGCAATCGCCGACGGCATGAGTCTCCCGATAGAAAACCTCCTCACCCCCGACTCCCTTCGCCGAGTCGCGTGGACGCCGCCAGAGTCCGTTACCTCCATCGAAATCGCACTCGCGCTCGAAAAATTGGGCGCGCGTGCATGGCAGATTGACGCAACTGCACAGGCAATTGCCCAGGCCTTTGTTGAAGCCAGCCAAATTCCGGTCGAGGCACCCGAACCCACGTCGTAGGAACAGTCAAAGGATTCAGCCGCCAATTTGGTCCAGCTTAAGATCGATACTGTCCGTCGATAGTGGAGGCATTGTGGCCGAGAGAGCTGAAGTTGTGTTCATCGATGGGGTACGCACCCCATTTGGCCGGGCCGGCGAAAAGGGAATGTTTTGGAACACTCGAGCGGATGACCTCGTCGTCAAAGCCATAATCGGGCTCTTGGAGCGCAATCCGAGCATCCCGAAGGATCGCTATGACGACGTCGCGATCGCAGCGACGACCCAAC
>JANOOQ010000413.1:0-9245 GCA_031421515.1 Leifsonia sp. | reverse complement strand
GCAGCGGCGATGCTCTTGGCGCTCACGAACGGCATCGGGAGCGGCATCATGATGACGCTCGGCGCTGACCTTGCGGATCGACGCAATCCGGCCCCGTTCCTCGGTGCATGGCGCTTCACGGGCGGGCTCGGTGGAGCCGGCGCGCCCTTGCTCATCGCGGGGCTCACGGCCGTGGCATCCCTCGCAATCGCTGCCGGCGCCATCGGCATGATCGGACTCATCGGCGCGGGGATTCTGTGGCGCTACATCCCACGATTCATATCGAGGCCCCCGCGCGGTGCGGCGCTCTAGGCTGTCCTGATGGTTGAGTTGTCTACTCTCGTCGCGTTCGCGCTCGTGTCGATTCCGCTCATTCTCGTTCCCGGGCCGAGCGTGCTCTTCGTGATAGGACGCTCGCTGTCGCTCGGCAAGATCGGCGGGCTCTTGAGCGTCGTCGGCAACGCCCTCGGTGGCCTTGTTGTCGTGACTGGCGTGGCTCTCGGTGTCGGACTCATCATCGCGCAATCCATCGTGCTCTTCACGATCGTGAAATTCGCCGGAGCGGGCTACATCATCTACCTCGGCATTCAGGCGATTCGACACCGTCACGCGCGCGCAGAGGCAATAACCGCGCCCGTCGCTACGCGAGCGAAGTGGCGCCTGCTGCTTCAAGGCTTCATCGTGGGAATCTCGAACCCCAAGACGATCGTGTTCTTCATCGCCGTGCTCCCGCAGTTCGTCGATTACAGCGCGGGGTCGATCGCTACCCAGATGTTCACTCTGGGAGCCGTGTTTCTCGCGATCGCCCTCATCACCGACAGCGCGTGGGCGCTCGCGGCAGGGGTCGCGCGCGACTGGTTTGCAAACACGCCGACGCGCATCTCGACGCTCAGCGCCATCGGCGGAGTCGTCATGGTCGGGCTTGGCGTCGGCTCGCTCTTCATCGGGTCGAGCGAAGCGGCCTAGAAGCCGAACCTTGTCGCTGCGTGCTAGTCGAAGACGGATCGCGCGACGGCCGTGACTTCGATGCGGATGCCCGCCGGAACGAGCACGGACAGCACGGGCGGGTGCCACTCGGCCGACAGCGACACCGTCGCACTTCGGCCGTCGCTCGAGTCGGCTCGGTCAACGGTGAGTGCGTCGAACTCCGCCGTCGGAAAACTCGCGAGGTAGGAGGTCACCGCCGCCGCGACGTCGCGGGTCTCGAGAGTCGGGCGAAAGCCCTGGGGCGTCGAATGCACATCGGCGAGGTCGAACGCCTCCGCTCCGACGAGCGCGGCACCGTCGGCGAGAGTGAACAGCCGCTTGCGCTCGAGATAGAGCGAAGTTGCAGATATGACTAAGAGGATGAGCGCGAGACACAGACCCGCGAAGAAGACCGTGAGCGGCAGCGTCGAACCATCGTCGGCTTTCACCCCGCGCTCCAGAATCGCGAGACTTGTTGAGTCGCCGTGGCGTGTAGCGGCACCTCGAGGGGAAAATCGCCGGTCAAGAAGGCCGGCACGAGCGGCAACATCACAACGAGGTCGATAGATACCGTCACGAATCCCTGGCGCGTGAGACACGAGGCGGGGCTCGGTCGGCACGAGACTTCGATCGACGCCGTGCTTGAGTCGATGCCGTAGTCGGCCAGCGCGAACTGCATGGCTCGCACGGCACCGGCTTGGGCATCCGCTAAGGAGTCCGATTGTACGAATACGCGAGCCGCTTGGCGCGCTGCACCTTCCGCGGCGAATGCACCGGCCTGGATCGCCGCCATCGTGAGCACGAGGTAGACGAGTGGAACGAGCAACACGACTCCCGCCGTCACGAACTCGAGGGCGGCCGACCCGGTGTCATCAGTCCAGAATCTCGAGCGGTGCATGGCCCGACACCTCCAGCGCGCCCTCGATACCGATCAAGCCGATCACGGGTAGCGGGGCGCGCACCGTCACGATGATGGCGGGATGCCCGAGGTAGCTGCCCGTCGTCGCACTCACATCTCGTGAGTAGGCGGGCGCGAGAGCCGCCTCGATGAGCGCGGTCGTTCGCGCGACTCCGTCGGCGAGCGAGTTGTCCGCGAGCGCGCCGAACCTCGCGCCCTCGGCCGCGGCGTCGACGATGGTGTTGCGAATCAGGAGTGCGAGCGCGAGTTGGATGACGCTGAGCGTGAGCACTGTCAGGAGAGCCGTGACCATCACGAACTCCGCGATTGCGGAGCCGGAGTCATCCCGCAGCCATCGCTTCATGGCGCTAGAAGCCCGTGACACGCTCGATCGCTTGCTCGAATACCGAGCTCAGAGCGGGGCCTGCGAGCCCCCAAATGATGATCACGAGCCCCGCCGTCATGAGCGTGATGAGCACCCAACCGGGCACGTCGCCTCGGTCGTCGGTCATCGCTGTGGTCAGGTGTGTCGGCTGCATCCAGCCATGATGCCCGGGACTGCCTGTTGTGCGTGCTGACTATCCACAGGGGTGGGTCGCCACGCGTCGAGCTACCCCTCCAGCCGAGGCATCTCCGCCGACTGAAGCGGCGTCGAGATCCGCCGCCACACGCGCCACCGGCCGTCGACGTGGCGCCACACATCCGTGAGTGTGAATGGGCCGTTGCGAGCCGCGCCCATCACGACTGCCTCCATGTCGACCTGGTGAGCGTGGACTGCCAGGTCGCCGACCACATCCCACTCCGACGAGACGGTGTGCCACTTGGTCACGACATACTCGGGCAACATCGCCACCCACTCGGTTCGCGCGACCCGGGCGAGCGCTGGAAAGAGCACGATGAGCGTGAAATCTGCGGCGAGGTACTCGACTGCGCGGTCCGGATCGCGGGCAATGATCGAGTCGGACCAGTCGGCATCGGCCTCTTGCGGTGTTTGGTCGGTCATGGCGCGAGCCTAGGCTCATGGCGGATGGATAGCGAGGGCTTGTGATCGTCGCCCGGAATTATCGAGACTCGTAGACGTCGCGCCGATGACCGACCTTGAGAACCAGCACAACGAGGTACGTGTCGTGGATTTCATAAATGATGCGGTAGTCGCCCGTTCGAACTCGCCATTCGCCGGCACCGCCGACCAGCTGTGTCGCTTTAGGCGGTCGCGGATTCTCGCCCAATAAATCGATCGCGGCCTGCACCCTCCGTCGAATCTGAGGATCGAACTTGTGTAGTTGCCGTTCCGCGGTTGGTGCGATCTTCACTAGGTATGTCATTCGAGCCCTAGATCGGCCTTGACCTGCTCCCACGGTGTCGGCTCCGCGCGCGTGCGACGCATTTCTTCGCGGGACTCCTCCGCGGCTCGAATGTCTGCCATGTCCTCGGCGAGTTCGATGAGGCGCTCTAGATCGTCGGCATCGATGACGGCAACGACGCGTCGACCATGGCGCGACAAGAAGACGGGCTCGTGCTCGGTTTGTGCACGGTTGATGATTGCAGCGAGTTGATCGCGCGCATCCGAGACACTGAAGGAGGTTGACGTCATGAACAAATCGTACATCCTTCTGACTTTTTGTACATAAGTAAAATCAAACGTACGTTTCACAGTCACAACCCCAACTGCAACACGACAAGTCCCGGGAAGATCGCGAAGCAGATCGTCACGGGCAGGATCAAGAAGACGAGCGGAAACAGCATTGCGACCTCACGTCGGCCCGCCACTTCGAGCAAGCGACGCTTGGCGTCGTCACGGGCATCCTGAGCCTGAGCTCTCAGCACCTCCGCGAGGGGCGTGCCGCGCTCGAGCGCGCCAACCACTTGCTCGACGCAGCGCGAGAATGCCGGCAGCTCAAGTTCGTTCGCGAGCGTCGTGAGCGTCTCACCAAACGGCAGGCCGGTGTTGACGGATGCCACGACCGAGCCCAACTCCCGGGATAGCTCACTCGCGCTCGCGTAGGCCACCCGACGGATTGCGTCGAGTATCCCCTCGCCAGCCGAGAGGCTCAGGGTAAGAAACTCTAGGATCACCGGCAACTCGGCCTCGAGCCGCGCGAGCCGCCGCTTGGCCGCGCGTTGCAACACCCAGTCACGAGCGACGAGCCCGATCACCGCACCCACAATGAACGCGGCTAAGACGAGCGCAAACGACTGTGCTGCCACGATCACAGCTGTCGTGCCGACACCGGCTCCAACTGCTCCCCACAGCAATTGCTGCGATCGAAACGACTCGACGCTCAAGGTGGACCCTGACTGTCGAAGGCGCCGACCGGAGACATCCGGGCCACCGAGCAGCGCGCCGAGAGCACGTCGGGCGCGCGACGAAATGGGCTCGATGAAAATGCCAAACACGGGCAGCGGGCCCGGCGGTGGAGGCGCGACCGACTCTCTCGCCCCGGCCGAGACGTCGAGTAGGTACGGCGCAATGCGGCGCGACAGTCTCGGCCGATTTAGCTTTGGGGCAAGACTCACGAGGCTCCACAACCCGAGACCAAGGCCGATCGCGGCGACCATCGCCCACGCGAGATTCACGCGAACCACCTCCGGTCTTCGGGGAGTCGACCGACCGCGATCATCACCCGGTAGGCCACGAGTGTCACGACTAGCCCACCGACAATAAGCGTGACTCCAGCACTCGTGTTGTACGCCGCGGCTGCCTCGGGGCGGGTCGCGAGGAGCACAAGAACGACCCACGGGGACGCAACGCCCAACCGCGCGGCGTTGACGACCCACGACTGGCGTGCCTCCACTTCGGAGCGAACCGCGGCCTCTTGACGAAGATACGCCCCGAGGTTGCGGAGCACGGTCGTGAGCTCGCTGCCGCCGACTTCGCGCGACATCCGAAGAGTCTCGAGAATTCGGTCAGCGACGGGATCCGCAAGCCGCACCTTGAGCTCGTCGAGACACAGCGAGAAGTTGCCCGTCGCGCGGTATCGCTCCTCGAAGGCCGCGAACGCCGACCTTGTGATGACGGGTCCAGTGCGCGCGAGCGTCACGACGCCGTCAGGCAATGCGAGCCCGGATCGCACTGCCGAGACGAGTTGGTCGACGACATCGGGCCACACGACCCTCGTCGCCTTTCGTCGCGAACGGGCTCTCGCGCTGATCACGAGCACTGGAGTGGATGCCGCCACCGCCGCCGCAGCGATCGCGAGCGCGAGCACGTGGAGCAGTGCGAGAACGAGAAACCCGACCGCAGCCCCGAGCAGTCCAGACACGACGGCAACCATTGCCGGACTCACTCGTTGCAGCTCGGCTTGGGCGAGGCGGTCGCACATCCGCTGATGCAAGCCAGCGAAGGGCCCCGAGGTTTTTGCTTCGCGCGGCCATGCGAAGGGCGCCATCGTCAGCACGACGCCGATGCCCAAGGCCAGGCCGAGTACGACGCTCATGCGCGGGCCAGAACACTCGCGGGGTCGAGCCCGGCTGCGACGAACTTGCCCATGCGGCTGGGGTAGGCGCCCGTCGCGACGAGCTCGCCCGCCCGGAGCGCAAAGATCGTGCTCGCCTCGATTACTCCCGCAGTGACTTGCCCGCTCGGTGCGAGGATCTCGACCACACGGCGATGTCCACCCCGAATCAACTCGCACTGCACGACGACATCTATACACGCGGCAACCGTCGGCACAACGAAGGCCGAGTCGATGTTTCGCCCTGCAAGCAGCGGCAACGTGCACAGCTTGACGAGTGCATCGCGGGCGCTGTTGGCGTGAATGCTCGACATGCCGGGCAGGCCGCTGTTGAGTGCGATGAGCAAGTCGAGTGACTCCGCTTCGCGCACTTCGCCCACGACGAGGCGATCTGGTCGCATGCGCAGCGCCTCCTTGATGAGTCTTCGCAGGGTGATCTCACCCGTGCCCTCGAGGCTCGGCTGCCGGCACTGGAGTGCGACCGCATCCGCTGACCCAACCGCGAGTTCGAACGTCTCCTCGACCGTGACGATGCGATCCGTCGGCCGGGCTGCGGCGAGCAGCGCGCCTAGCATGGTCGTCTTTCCGCTTTGAGTCGCGCCCGAGACGACGATGTTGTGGCCCGCGAGCACGCACATCCTCAAGTACTCCGCGGCGTGTTGCGTGAGGCTGCCGAGCCCAACGAGAGCCTGCAAATCGCGAATGCGAGCGTTGAACTTGCGCACATTGATCGCCCAGTGTTTTCGAGTGACATCCGGAATCACGACGTGGAGCCGCGACCCATCCGGCAGCGATGCGTCGACGAACGGGCTACTGAGGTCAACCCTGCGGCCGGAGCTTTGCAGCATCCGCTCGACCAAGTCGCGCACGTCGCTAGTCGTCAAGCGGATGCCCGTGCGCTCCGTCACCCCGCTTCGTGCAACGAACACGGTGTCGGGTGCATTGATCCACACTTCCTCGATGGATGGATCATCGAGCAGCGGTTGGAGGGCGCCAAACCCCGTGAGCGTCGCCACGACGTCTCGGGCCGCTTGGCTTTCGTCGGCGAGCAGCGGCACAGACCCGCCGAGCGCGCGCTCGCTGTAGCGGCGCACTTCTTCGTCCACGTACCGAACCGCGAGTTCGTGGTTGAGTTCGATGCCGTCGCGGCGCACTCGCTCGCGCACGTGGTGGGCGATTGTCGCGAGAGGCTCTGTCATTGCCCCATCGTGGGGCAGGCGCGGCTAGCGCGTCATGCGTTATCCACAGGCCCGGTGCGAGCGGGCATGGCGGGGGCTAGCGCCCGCCCTGTCGCACGTCAGTGCCGCCAACCGTCGCGACGCTCGAGCTCGCACCCGAAGAGTCCGAGACAGCGCCCGACGCCGCGAATCCGATCGCGATACCGAGCGCGAGCGCGATGACAGCACTAATCGCGACGATGCGCCACGTGTAGTTGCGATCGACGACGGCAGTGAGCGCGCCTTGCGTGCGTGCTTGCAAAGTAGTCATGAGTGGAGATTACTCCTGTCGCATTAGAATTGGACACGCGAGCGGGAGTGGTGAAATTGGCAGACACGCAGGATTTAGGTTCCTGTGCTTTCGAGCGTGCGGGTTCAAGTCCCGCCTTCCGCACTGATCCGACCCACACCGACTGGAGCTTGTCTTGGTACCTGCCGCACTAATCCCCTGGCTTGACCCCGAGAACCTCATCACCGGTTTCGGGGCGTTCGCGCTTCTCGGAATTTGCTTCATCGTGTTTGCCGAGACGGGCCTTCTCGTGGGTTTCTTGCTCCCGGGTGACACGTTGCTCATCATCACAGGGCTCCTGACCTTTCAAGGCGTCATCGACATCCCGATCTTGTGGGTGTGCCTCGCGATCAGCGTCGCCGCTTTTCTCGGCGGTGAAGTCGGGTACTTCATCGGGCACAAAGCCGGGCCACGAATCTTCGAGCGAAAAGAGACAGGTCTCTTCAGCATCGAGAACGTCAAGCGAACCAACCACTTCTTCGAGCGCTTCGGGGGCTTCGCGGTCATCGTCGCTCGATTCGTTCCGATCGTTCGTACCTTTGCCCCCGTCGCGGCCGGCGTTGGCCACATGAACTACGCCAAATACAGCCTTTATAACGCGATCGGGGCAATCGTGTGGGGCACGGGGCTCACGTTCGCGGGCTACTTGCTCGGCTACATCCCGCCGCTCAGTGACTTTGTGACCGAGTACATCGATGTGATCCTGCTCATCGCTGTCGCGACCGCCGTGATTCCGACGGTGTACCACTACGTTCGCTCGATGCTCAAGGCTCGTAAGGCCAACGCCGCGATTCCGACCGACGACGAAGTCGAGGCGCTCGCGCTACACCCGAAGGACTTCGACCAGAAGCTCGGCGACTAACTAGGCGCTGATTCGGGGAATCGGGCGCGGATCGCGTCGATCCCCTGCTGTGCACCGCGGCGAACGTCGATCTCGGGGTCCCTCAAGAGCGGCCGGATGACGTCGACGTGATCGAGCACGCCCACGGCACCGAGAGCGCGAGCGGCCGAGCCGCGCACGCGCGCGACCTCATCGGTCAATAGCTCGGTGAGGGCATCCGCGAAGGGCAACGACCGGGCCGCTGCGACACGCGCACCCATCTCGCGAACTCGCCACGCTTGGTTCTGAAGCGCGGCGCCAATCGCTGCGGTCGCCGAGTCGTTCCAGACGTATAAGAGCGCACGAGTGCCCCATAGTTCGGGCCAATAGAGCGGGGGCGCTCCGTTGAGGATGCCCCGCGCGTGGTCTCCACCAACGAACAGGAGAAACTCCTCGCCCTCGTTGTTGCCCGCGATGAGTGAGAGGCACCGCAAGACGACAGTCGCTTCTCCGTAGCGCCCAACGGCCGCTGCGAGCCGCCCCTCGATCGGCAGGTCTACGGGAACGTCGAGGTCATTGGGCACGAGTCCAATCTAGGGCGTGGTCACCCAGATCGATGCCAGAGCGTTGGCGCCGAGCTCGACGGCGCCGACCGTGGCACCGCAATCAGTGCGCGTGAGTGCCGTGTCGAGGGCTACTCCGTGAGCTTCGAGCCGACGGAGCAGCAGCGGATCGCGGTCGCTGATGCGTGTCACGGCCGCACGGGCACCCACGGGCAGGTCCGCGAGAAGAACTGCCGTGGAGCGAGTCACGCGACCAGCACGCGTCGGAATCAGGTCGCCGTGAGGGTCGCGCGTGGGGTTGCCGAGCTGATCGTCGATCGCGTCAACCACCCGGTCGCTCATGGCGTGCTCGAGCACTTCCGCTTCGTCGTGCACTTCGTCCCACGAGAAGCCGACGTGATTGACGAGCCAGGTCTCGATAAGCCGGTGGCGGCGCACCATGCGAAGTGCGAGCGCCGTGCCATCCGGAGTCAGCTCGATCGCACCGTAGGGCTCGTGATGAACGAGACCCGCGGCCACGAGCTTCTTGACCATTTCGGTGACGGATGACGCGGCGAGCCCTAAGCGTGCCGCGAGCGCTGTCGTCGTGATCTTCTCGGGCTGCCACTCGGTGTGGCCGTAGATGACCTTGACGTAATCCTCGATCGCAGTCGCTCCTCGCACGTCACGCACCTACAACGACGAGCACGATGAGCAACACGTTGAGAACGGTGATGAACGCGGCGGCCGTCCACCCCGCGACGCGTAACCACGGCGCGTTCGCGAACTCGCCGAGTTCCTTCTTCGAACTCGCGAGCCAGACAAGCGGGACGAGCGCGAACGGTATGCCGAAGCTCAACACGACTTGGCTCAAGACGAGCGCGCGCGTTGGGTCGAATCCGATGCCCAGAATTATGAGCGCCGGAATCATCGTGACGGCGCGACGCACGAGGAGTGGAATCTTGAGCTTCAAGAGCCCGCCCATGATCGCCGAACCCGCATAGGTTCCCACGCTCGTAGACGCGAGACCAGACGCGAGCAACCCGACGGCGAAGATCACGCCGATCACGGGACCCAGC
>JANOOQ010000412.1:0-1537 GCA_031421515.1 Leifsonia sp. | reverse complement strand
TCTGGAATCGCTCAAGAACAGGGTCTGCGGATGCTCGCTCGCCGCGGTCGACTGAGCCTCTTCGGAGGTCTCGCGAAGGATGCACCCAACATCACAGTCGACGCGAACCTCGTTCACTATCGCGAGTTGACGATCGTCGGTGTGAATGGGTCGACGCCTGACCACAACAAGCAAGCTCTAGAACTCATTGCCTCGGGCGCAGTGCCAGTCGCGGCACTCATCACTCACACACTTCCCCTCGAGAGCATTTTCGCTGCGCTCGATATCGTCGCTAGAGGCGAAGCAATCAAAGTCACCATCGAACCCTAGGAGCAAGTCATGGCTGAACGAACCGTAACTGTCGCATCGAGCGTCGGTCTTCACGCGCGCCCGGCGTCCCTGTTTGCGGGGGCAGCAGCGAAGGTCGGAATTCCCGTGACGTTGACGTCCGCTGGCGGTAAGAGTGTCAACGCCGCGAGCATTCTGGGCGTCTTGTCGCTCGGAATTGGTCATGGCGAGACCGTGACGCTGAGCGCCGACGGTGAGGGCGCAGACGAGGCGCTCGACACTCTCGCCGAAGTACTGGGCACCGATCTCGACAAGGACTAAACTGCCAGCCGAGCGATCTTCGCAATAGGCTCGGTGCATGACGAGCAAACCAAACTCTGAAGTGCGCCAGCCCACTCCGATTGACCAAATCGCCGAGGACTGGGTCACAACCCTCGCCGATCTCAACCCGGCGGTAGCGACCTGGATCGGCATTCCTGGTCGGCTGGACGAATACGAGGACTTGTCGCCTGCTGGGCATGCTGAGTTCATTTCAGAGGTTAAAAAGGTGCTCGCGCGCCTCGAGACGGCGACCGAAGTCGACGACGTCGACTGGGTCACGCGCAAGGACCTCACGAGTGAACTTCAGTTGGAGCTTGAGTCCGACGAAGTTGGACTCTGGATGCGCGACGTCAACGTCATCGCGAGCCCGGCGCAGAGCATCCGCGACATTCTCGATCTCATGCCGACCGACAGCGAACAGAACTGGGCGGACATTGCGGGTCGCTTGACGAACCTGCCGGCTGCCGTTGATGGCTACATCGAGACACTTCGGCTCGGCATCGAGCGGGGCATTACGCCCGCGAAGCGACAAGTGCGCGAGGTAGTCGAACAAGCGCTCAAGCACGGCGCGGGTGATGGCTTCTTCCACAACTTCACTGGGTCTGCGAGCCTCGCAGAAGATGCCCAAGTGCCAGCGTCGCTCAAGGCAGATCTTGCTAAGGGTGCCGAAGTGTCGGCGACAGCGTATTCGCGATTGGCCGCATTTCTCACCGATGAGCTGCTCCCTGCCGCCCAAGACGCCGACGGCGTGGGCCGCGAAATCTACGCTCTGCAATCCCTACGCTTTCTGGGCGCAACGATCGACCTCGACGAGACGTACGAGTGGGGGATCGAAGAACTCGCACGAATGGTCGCCGAGCAAGAAGCCATAGCTCACGAGATCAAGCCCGGTGCGACGGTGCTCGAGGCCATCGAGGTGCTCGACGCTGATCCCGCTCGAAAGCTTCAC
>JANOOQ010000411.1:0-3230 GCA_031421515.1 Leifsonia sp. | reverse complement strand
GGATCGAGTCGGATGTCGCCGTCGCGTACGCCGACGGCGAGCGTGTGGGGCGACTTCCCATCACGATCGAAGTAGCGCCGGGTTCCCTGCGGGTGTTGTCCGCTTGACGGCTCCTCCCTGCACTTCCGCGGCGCGCATTGTGCACAGATCTCGCAATTCGTGGGAAGCTGTCGCCCGGTCAGCCTAGGTTTTTCGGAGAGACCACAGGACAATGAAAGGGTGATCGAGTTGACCGAACCGCAAGTATGGGTACTCATTGGCGTATTCGCCACGGCGATATTCGGGATGATCGGAATTGTCACGTCAACTTTCAACCGTACGCTTGTCGCCGCAATCGGCGGCGTCGAGGCGAAGATTGGAGGTGTCGAGGCGAAGATCGGCGGCGTCGAGGCGAAGATTGGTGGCGTCGAGGCCGAAATCCGAGGGCTGCGCGAGGCGATGGACGCCAAGTTCACTGCCATGGACGTGAAGTTCACTGCCAAGTTGGAAGTGCTCGATAAAGACATTCAAGCGCTCACACGTCGAGCGTATGGAGCCGAACAGGCGTAGTGGGCTGAGCCGCCTGCACGGCTCGAAGACGCTAGACGCTGTCAGTGGCGAGACACGAGTAGTACGTGACGAGTCCGCCGGGTTTTTGCACTTGCGACACGATGAACTCTTGGTCGGGCTTTCCCCCGGGTGGCGACCCTACCGTGAATCGCTCAAAAACGGGCTCGCACGCGTTGTTGACGGCGACCTGCAGGCTACCCGCAAGGTCGACTTTCGACTCCGAGAGAGTACCTTGACCGATCACGATGTAGGTGTGTGGCTCGGAACACGGCACGACTGTCGCAAACGCGAGCTCCGTGCCGTCCAAGAAACTGAAGCAGTCATCGACGCGAACATCGGGCGATGGCATGACAGTCGGCTTGGCGATGCGACCGTCTGCGTCGCGAGTTGGCTCGAGGATGCCGCATCCCGAAATCACAACCGTCGTGAGAGCAACGACGAGCACAACGATCAGGGTGTGGTGAGGGGTCCCCATAGTTCCTTCGCAAGTGAGTGGACGCTTTTGGTGCGCCGCTACCGGGTATGGCATACTCGTGTAGTTGTCGTGACGGCCCCATCGTATAGTGGCCTAGTACGCCGCCCTCTCACGGCGGTAACACGGGTTCGAATCCCGTTGGGGTCACAGTAACGCTAAAGCCCGCGAGTGGAGTTCATCGCGGGCTTTGCTGCCGCAAGTCGGAGCGAGACCCGGTTAGACTGGCAGGGCGAAGGGGAGTATCCCACCTCGCTGTGCCCGTCAGTACGAGTCCCAAGGTTGTGGCTCCGGGTCAGCGGCATCCGATTTGCGAAGTCAGGGTGCGGGAGAGACTTTCGGTCATTGGTCCACCCCTCTCGCGATCGGAACTTCATGGAAGCCGCACTACCCGCGTGGTTTGAGATCACCGCGTACGTTGTCTTGATCTTGATCTTGACCGTCGACTTGGTACTCGCGTTCAAGCGACCGCACATCCCGTCGACACGCGAGTCTGCCCTCTGGGTGACGTTCTACGTCGTGCTCGCGCTAGTGTTCGCGGGCCTCATGTTCTGGCAAGGTTCGGTAGATCACGCCGCCGAATTCATCGCGGGCTGGGTGACGGAATACTCCCTCAGCATCGACAACCTCTTTGTCTTCGTCATCATCATGGCGCGCTTCTCGGTGCCGAGAATTTACCAACAAGAAGTACTCATGGTCGGCATCATCATCGCGATCGTTTTGCGGGGGATCTTCATCCTCCTCGGCGCACAGTTGATCGAGAACTTTTCCTGGATCTTCTACATCTTCGGCGCGTTCCTGCTTTACACCGCGATCCAGCAGGTGCGCCAGGATCACACCGACATGGAAGAAACGGAGAACGCGGTCATCCGTATTCTTCGCAAAAGAATCCCGATGACCGAAACCTACGACGGGGTGAAGCTCAAGACCGTTATCGACGGCAAGAAGGTCTTCACGCCGATCCTCGTCGTCTTCGTTGCGATCGGAATGACCGACTTAGTGTTTGCCCTTGACTCGATCCCGGCAATCTTCGGCATCACGCAAGACCCGTTCATCGTGTTTACGGCGAACATATTCGCGCTCATGGGTCTGCGTCAGCTCTACTTCTTGCTCGGCGACCTCATCGAGAAGCTCGTGTATCTGCACTACGGAATCGCGTTCATTCTCGCCTTCATCGGCGTAAAGCTCGTGTTCCACGCGCTCCACGAAAACGAAGTGCCCTTCATTAACGGTGGAGAGCCGGTCAAGTGGGCTCCCGAAATCGACACGTGGACGTCGCTCGCCGTCATCCTCGCGTCGATGACTGTCGCGGTGGTCGCGAGCCTCATCAAGATTCGAGTGGATGCCCGGCGCGAGCTTGAGGCAGCGGAAAAGTAGCCCCTGCTACCCCGCGAGCCGCGCGGCCGCGAGCAGCTCCGCGAGCCAGGGATCGCGCACGGCGCCGGTGCCCAGCGCGGACTCAAGGCTTAAGGAGGTGGCACACACCTCGAGCGCGCTTGTGGGGGTGTCATCGATGGTTTGACACCGAGGCAGGCTCACGTTAGCTTGAGCCGCATGGGACCAAATCCGGAGGATCTAGCTCGCGCGCAAGACCCGACAACGTCGGCGAGCGAGCTCAGTTCACTTGCGGCCGTCGACCCGGCGCTGTGGCCGGCGATCGCCGTTCACCCGAACGTTTACCCCGATCTTTTGGAGTGGATGCACGAGAACGGGCTAGACGCTAACGCCGAGGCTCCAACATCAACGCCTATGACACCACAGGCGCGGGCAGCTGAAGCGTCGGTCGCTTTGCCGATCTCAGTGACGGTCATGGCCTGGATCAAGCAGCGATCGCGATTGTTGATCTGGATTGGCGGCGGAGTCGTGACGGCGATCCTTGCTGTCGTGCTTGTCATGACCTTGGTCGTCGCCCCGCAGCAGCGCGCAGCCGAGGCTGCCGCTGCAGCAGCGGCAGCGCTGAAGGAGGCGATCGCGGGCTTTGACGATTCAGCAACCCGGTGCGAGCGCATGAACGCCGGACTGGAGTCGGCGATTACCGTTGCAGAAGGACAAGCTGCAATCGATCCCGGAACCTTGGCAGATCCGTCACTAATCTCGTCGCTGCGCGATGAGATCGACATCGCAGCGGGTACCGAGCGCTGCGACGTGCCCTCGATGGCCAGTGATTTGGCAGACATTGATGCACAGGTGGTGCAGGTCGAGGCTGACG
>JANOOQ010000410.1:0-6053 GCA_031421515.1 Leifsonia sp. | reverse complement strand
GTAAGCATTTTCTACACTGCGCCTACGGCGATTAGGTCATTCATGAAGATCGGTCGCGAGATTCCGGACGGCTTCGACCTCTCCAGTCTCCGTGTGCTCGGCTCGGTCGGTGAGCCCATCAACCCCGAAGCGTGGATCTGGTATCGAGACGCAATCGGAGGCGGCACGACCCCCATCGTCGACACGTGGTGGCAAACCGAAACGGGCGCGATCATGATTTCGGCCCTGCCCGGCATCACGACGCTCAAGCCCGGGAGCGCGCAAGTGCCGATCCCCGGAATCGTCATCGACATTCTTGGCGAAGACGGCACGAGAGTCGACCCACCGCAAGGCGGCCTGCTCGTCGTGAGCGAGCCGTGGCCGTCGATGTTGCGTGGAATTTGGGGCGACCCCGAACGCTTCGCCGAGACCTATTGGTCGAAGTTCTCCAAGCCCGGCAACTTCAAATACTTCGCGGGCGACGGTGCACACGTCGACTCGGACGGCGACATTGTTTTGCTCGGGCGCGTCGACGACGTCATGAACGTGTCTGGGCACCGCTTGTCGACTCAAGAGATCGAGTCTGCTCTCGTCTCGCACCCCATCGTCGCTGAAGCCGCGGTCGTGGGTGCGGCCGACGAGGCAACCGGCCAAGCGGTTGTTGCGTTCGTCATTCTGCGGTCAGACCAGGAGCACGCGCAGACGGCGGCCGAGGCATCCACTCTGCTGAGAGCTCACGTCGCGGCTCAAATCGGCGCGATCGCTCGACCACGAGAGGTGTTCGTCGTCGCCGAGTTACCCAAGACTCGATCGGGCAAGATCATGCGACGTTTGCTTCAGGATGTCGCGGAGGGCCGTGAAATCGGAGACACCACGACCCTCGCAGACACGTCCGTGATGCAAATCATCTCGGACAAGCTGAACTAGCGCGCCGATCAGGCGAATTCGAAAACGAACTCGATTTCGACGGGCGCATCGAGGGGGAGCACGGCCACGCCAACGGCACTGCGCGCGTGTGCGCCCGAGTCACCGAAGATCTCACCGAGAAGTTCCGACGCGCCGTTGATGACTCCCGGCTGGCCGGTAAATGAGGGGTCGGATGCCACGAAGCCGACGACCTTGACGACGCGAGTAATTCGATCCAGTGAGCCGATGGCGGTTCGAGCGGCCGCAAGCCCATTGAGCACGCACGTGCGCGCAAGAGCCTTGGCGTCATCGGCGGACACCTCGGCGCCAACCTTTCCTGTAAGCGGGAGCGCGCCGTCGACCATGGGCAATTGCCCAGACGTGAAGACGAGATTTCCGCTCGCTACCGCGGGAATGTAGGCCGCTACGGGCTTCGACGAGGTCGGGATTTCGATTCCGAGTTCGGCGAGCCGGGCATCCAGTGTCGACATATGGGTCTTCTCTCTCTTAGGAATCGGTCTTTTCGCGCTTCAAATAGGCGACCAAGCCGCCCTCGGGTCCATTGACGACTTGCACGAGCTCCCAGCCCTCGGAACCCCAATTGTTGAGAATTGCCGTCGTGTTGTGAATGAGCAAGGGCGTTGTGATGTACTCCCACGTTGACATTTGTCGGCATCCGTTCAGGTTGGGGCACAGGGTCGTCCCGTACCATTGATTCTATGTCTGCCCAAAAAACCCCGCGTCGAGGAGTCTTCTCCGCGTTCCTTGGCTTCCTCGGTTTCAGTGCTCTCGCTGGCCTTCTCGTGACCGTCATGGTCGCACCGGCGATCGCCGTGAGCGGCATCACCGCCTCGAGCACGATCGGGATCTTCGACAGTCTCCCCGAGTACATCGAAATCGGGCAACAACCCGAGCGCAACACGATCTACGCGATCTCGAGCGCGGCAGGCAACGAGGGCGGCTACGTTGCCGTCGCAACGATTTACGACCAGAACCGCCAAGAGGTTGCGTGGGACGACATCTCGACATTCGCTCGAGACGCTGTCGTCGCGGGTGAGGACAGCCGCTTCTTCGAACACGGTGGAGTCGATGTCGCATCGATCGTGCGAGCCGCGGTGGGCAACGTTGCCAACAGCGGAATTGAGAGTGGTGCTTCGACGCTATCGATGCAACTCGTCAAAAACATCAACGTTCAAGAAGCCCTTCAGAAGCCGACCGATGCGGAACGTCAAGCAGCGTATGACGAAGCCATCGACCCATCGTTTGACCGCAAGCTCAAAGAAATGAAGCTCGCGATCGGCCTTGAAAAGAAGTACACCAAGAAGGAAATCCTCACGGCGTACCTCAACATCGCCTTCTTCAGCGACAACACCTACGGAATCCAAGCCGCGGCTCAGCGCTACTACAGCGTCGATGCGAAGGACCTCACGTTGCCGCAAGCCGCGAGCCTCATCGCAATCGTGCAGTACCCCGGTTTGCGTGGACTCGACGACCCCGAGAACTACCAAGAGAACCAAGATCGTCGCGATTTCATCATTGACCGGATGCTCGAAACCGGCTCAATCACCCAGCAAGAGCACGACGAAGCCGTCGCAGTCCCCGTAGACGACACGACGCTCGTGCCTTCGCCCCCCGCTAACGGCTGCCTCGGCGCCAACGACTACGCCAAGTGGTTCTGCGACTACGTCGTGCGCAGCGTGAAGGACTTCGCGTTCCTCGGAGCTAACGAGACCGAGCGCCTCGAGAACTGGAAGCGCGGAGGGTACAAGCTCTACACGACGCTTGACCTCGACGTTCAGACAAACGCACAACAGCAGACGTGGGCATACGCCCCCAACACCGAGACTGCACTCGCGCTCGGTAGCGCGACCGTGACAGTGCAACCCGGCACGGGCCGTGTGCTCGTCATGACCGAGAACAAGATCTTCGATGACACGCTCGAGGGCGGTGGACCGTCGACGTCTGCCGTCAACTACAACACGAGTTTTGACTACGGCGGATCGAGCGGAATCCAGCCCGGATCTACCTACAAGGTCTTTACTCTTCTCGCGTGGCTTCAAGCCGGCAAGGGTCTCAACGAAAAAGTCAACGGAGACGCTCGCACCGAGGATCAAGCCAAGTTTGTCGATACGTGTGAAGACGGCGGCGGCTGGGGCGCAAAATATGTTTACAACAACGACTCGGGTGAGAAGGGCATCTTCACCGCTTACAGTGCGACGACAGGCTCCATCAACGGCGCATTCATCTCGATGGCAATGCAACTCGACTTGTGTGACATTCGTGGAATGGCGGAAGACCTAGGCGTCGAACGAGCCGATGGAACCCACTTGCAGACCAACCCGTCATCCGTGCTTGGCACGAACGAAGTTACGCCCCTCAGCATGGCCGCGGCATACGCGGGTATCGCGGCGGGCGGGCTCTATTGCAAGCCGATCATTGTGGATAAAGTCATCGACCCCTTGGGAGTCGAAGCGCCTGGTCAACCAAAGGATTGTCGTCAAGCAGTCGATGCCGAGGTCGCTTCGACCGCGGCCTACGCGTTGGCGGGCGTCATGTCGGGTGGAACGGGAACGTCCTCTAACCCCCGCGACGGAATTCCGATCATCGGCAAGACGGGAACCACTGACTCCTCAAACCAGACTTGGGTCATCACGTCGACAACTTCTGCCGCAACGGCCGTGTGGGTCGGAAACAGCATCGGCACCTTCCCGATTCGTAATTACGAAGCTGCGGGCGTGAGCGGCGGCCTCTTGCGACACGTCATCATGCGCGCGACCGTCGCCGTCATCAACGCGAAGTACGGCGGAACCGCGTTTCCGCCGCCCGCGGAGCGATTGCTCAGCGGTGGTGGCTTGACGGTTCCGGATGTTCGTGGCCAATCGCTTGAGCAGGCCAAGCAATTGCTTGAGGGTCTCGGATTTGGCTTCACGGACGGTGGCCAGGTTGACTCCGAGCTACCCGCGGGCAAGGTGGCCGCGAGTGATCCTGCCGCTGGTACATCATCGGCTCGAGGGGCGATCATCACGGTTTACACGAGCAAGGGCAACAAGGTTCCGTTCCCCGACGTCGTCGGAGACGGGATGACCTACAAATTCGGAGAGGCACAGGGCATGCTCAAACCCGACTATCCCGACGTAACCGAGTTGTGTGAGGCCCTCCCTGACGGAACGCTCCCGGGCGATCCACGAGAAGACAAAGTCAAGGCGTCGAACCCTGCGCCCGGTGCGTACGTCGTGCCCGGGGAGCCCGTGACACTGACCGTGACACAACTCGTGTGTCCGTAACTCCAGCGCGCTCGAGCGTAGCGACCACACTCGGTGTGGTCGCTACGCTCGGTGCCGCCGCGTTTGCGTGGGGTGTGTTTGTCGAGCGCAACCGATTCACCGTGCGTCACGAGATCCTTCCCGTGCTAGACCCTGGCGCTGACCCCATCACGGTGCTCCACATCGCCGACCTTCACATGGCTCCGGGCCAACGCAAGAAGCAAGAGTGGGTTCGCTCGCTCATCGATCTGAAGCCCGACCTCATCGTCAACACGGGCGATAACCTCGGCCATATCGACGGCAACGAGGGTGTCGAGTTTGCGCTCGAGGTGTTTCGGGGCATCCCGGGCGTTTTCGTGCACGGCTCGAACGACTACTTCGGGCCGCAGGCGAAGAACCCGTTTCGCTATTTCGACGGACCGTCGGCTCACCACGAGCGTTCGGGTTCGCTCGATACTGCTCGGCTCGAAAAATACTTCGAGGACTCGCTCGGCTGGGTCTCGCTCAACAATCGGGCGAGCGCGCTTGAGTTGCGCGGCTCACGCCTCGAGTTTTTTGGTGTCAATGACGCCCACCGCGGTTGGGATCGCCTCGACCGCTTGCCGAGTGCGATCGAAGACATGCGCGAAAACGTCGGTTGGCAGGATGACCGCACGGGGCCACAAGCGGTAGCGATCGGTGTGACCCACGCGCCGTACCAGCGAGTGCTCGATTCGTTCGTGACGAACGGCGCCGAAGTGATCTTCGCTGGCCACACGCACGGCGGACAAGTTCGGATTCCGGGCCTACCGGCCCTCGTGACCAATTGCGATATCCCGCGAGACCAGGCGCAAGGGTTGAGCGTGTGGCACCACGCGCGCCGAGCGGCGCTGCTCAACGTGAGCGCCGGCATCGGAACATCCGTTTACGCGCCGTTCCGCTTCGCGTGCCCACCCGAGGCCGTCGTCGTGACTCTTACCGCGGGAGATATCGGCTATTCTTGAAAACGCTCGCGCCCGGTGTGGCGAGCGTATCGGGGTGTGGCGCAGCTTGGTAGCGCGCTTCGTTCGGGACGAAGAGGTCGTGGGTTCGAATCCCGCTACCCCGACACTGTGAAGGGCCGTGCAACGCACGGTCCTTCGGTGGTTAAGCCGAAGAACCCTCTGTCGCCCCGTGGCGCTCAGCTGAAGTCGGCGTCGGGAGCGCTGCGGTAGCTGAAGTCGGCTTTGGGCCGCCAACCGTTATTAAGCACTCCGTTGCTCTCTTCGAGGTAGCAGGCTCCGCACAAGGATTCGTATGTAACGTCAATACCGTCGATTGCGACCTGGTCACCGTCGAACACGTAGCGATCGCCCACCTTGCGTGCGTTGAAGACCGCTTTACGGCCGCAGCGGCAAATCGTCTTGAGCTCTTCGAGCGAATGCGCGACCTCGAGTAGACGCCTGCTCCCGGGAAACGCGACGGTTTGAAAGTCCGTGCGGATGCCGTACGCGAGCACTGGCACGCCTTCGAGAATCGCGATGCGCAACAAGTCGTCGACTTGCCCTTCACTGAGAAACTGTGCTTCGTCGACGAGGAGACAACTCACGGACTTGCCCGTGCGCGCGAGCACGTGCTCGCGCTGGGCGAGGAACTTCGCGTAAATGTCTTCGTCAGGGGCGACAGTGAAGTCGACGGGACGAGTTACCCCCAAGCGCGACACGATCGCCGCGTGGCCCTTCGTGTCGATGTCGGGCTTGACGATGATGACTTCTTGGGCGCGCTCTTCATAGTTGTATGCGGCTTGAAGCAAAGCCGTGCTCTTGCCACTATTCATCGCTCCGTAGCGGAAGTACAGCTTGCTCATGTCAGGTACCCGTCTTCTGCAGCTCGGCGGATTAGTTCGGATTTCTTGCTCGCCGATCGGTTGGCTTGAGCGCGTGCCGA
>JANOOQ010000409.1:0-2575 GCA_031421515.1 Leifsonia sp. | reverse complement strand
GAGCCCGTCGAAATCCCCTGACCGAGAATCAGCCGTCCGGCACGCCCGCGCGGCAGTGATCGACCCCGAGATTCGGCGGCCCGTCACCGAGCTCGACATGATCGGTGGCGTGTCGGTCGATGACACCGGTGCGGCATCCATCGACCTGAAATTGACGATTGTGGGATGCCCGGCCGCGGCAACGATCGAGCGCGATGTCAGGGCGGCCGCGGCATCCACTGAAGGAATCACGGCGGTAGACGTGCGCGTGAGCGTCATGACTCGCGCCGAGCGCGACGCTCTCATTGCGCGCATTCGGCCCGCTAAGGCGTCGCAATTCGGCGCGGACTCGCTGACGCGCATCTACGCGATCACGAGCGGTAAGGGCGGGGTGGGCAAGTCGACACTCACGGCGAACCTCGCTGTCGCAATCGCCGCCGAGGGGCTGCGCGTCGGGCTCATTGATGCGGACGTGTTCGGGTTCTCGATCCCGGGTCTCTTGGGGATCGCGGGATCAAAGCCGACCAGGGTCGGCGACATGATCCTTCCGCCCGTCGCGTTCGACGTCAAAGTCATCTCGATCGGCATGTTTCTCGAGTCATCGACGGCCGTCTCGTGGCGCGGACCGATGCTGCACCGCACGATCAATCAGTTTCTCACCGACGTCTTCTTCGGTGATATCGACGTGCTGCTCATCGACTTGCCACCAGGCACGGGAGACGTCGCGATCTCGCTCGGCCAACTGCTGCCCCACGCCGAAGTCATTGTCGTCACGACTCCGCAAGCGGCCGCGGCCGAGGTCGCAGAACGAAGCGCCATCGTTGCACGCCAAACGGGCCAGACGGTCATCGGCGTCGTCGAGAATATGGCTGGTTTCGCGCAGCCCGACGGGTCGGTGCTCGAGCTATTCGGTTCGGGTGGCGGCGCGGATGCCGCGTCCCGCTTGTCTACGCCGGAACAGCCCGTGCCCCTGCTCGCGTCTGTCCCCTTGAGTCTTGCGTTACGCGAAGGTGGGGACGCGGGGCGCCCCGTCGTGCTCGAGCACCCCGAGGATGCCGCGGCTCGCGTCATCCTCGCGCTCGCTCACGACCTCGCGACGCGGGGCCGAGGCCTAGCGGGCCGAAAGCTCGGCCTGAGCGTCAGCTAACGGTTTGTCGGAATGCGGCGGTATCCGTCGCGCGCGATGATCGTGATCGTTCCGACGATGGCCGAAACGCTGAGGGCTGCGAGGAGGATCAGTTCGATGTTCATGTTTTAATTACAGCCGACACGACAATGTAGAACAAGCTAATACTGCTTAAGGGTTTATGTAGTCTATCTACATGGACATTCATCGGCTCGAACTCTTGCGCGAGCTCGCGGAGCGCGGTTCAGTCACGGCGGTTGCAGCGGCGACGCGGCGCACGGCGTCGGCCGTTTCGCAGCAATTGAAGATCCTCGAGCGTGAGGCCGGCGTGCCCCTCACAGAGCGCTCGGGCCGCGGCATCGTGCTAACTTCTGCGGGCCGCGAACTCGCGCGCACGGCCCGCGACGTCGCTACGGCGATTGAACGAGCAGAGGCCGTGTGGCAAAATTTCCGGTCCCAACCGCGCGGCGAAGTCACCCTCACGGTCTTCGCTACAGGCGGGCAAATGCTCTTGCCCGGTCTCCTCACGGCCGTCAACGGGATGCCCGGTCTTACCCTCACGTGCAGCGATCTCGACGGCCAAGCGAAGGCACCCGCCGACCACACCGCGGACTTCGACATCGTCCTAGCAGACTCGCCGGGCATCCTGCCGGATTGGACGGAGCGCCGATTGAGCGTTGTCGAACTCATGCGAGAGCCCCTCGACGTTGCTTTACCCGAAGGCCACCCGCTCGGCGCCAAGAGTTCGCTTCGACCCGCCGACCTCATCGACGAGACCTGGATCGGAGTGCCCGTCGGGCTTCCGTTCGACCGCATTCTTCGGGGAATCGAGGCCGCAAACGGCACATCCGCTCGAATCGCACAACGCATTGGCGACAACGGCATCGTCGAGTCGCTCGTAGCGAGCGGGCACGGCATCGCGATTCTCCCGCGGTTCACGACGCGCGATCGCGAAAACGGACTCATCACGAGGCCGCTCGTCGGCGTGCGCGCATCTCGACTCATCACGGCCCTTACGCGCCCGGATCGAGCCGAGCGCCCGTCGGTTCGCGCCGTCGTCGGCGCGCTGCGTGAGGTCGCGAAGGAGTTCGAGCGAGAGCATGCCGCCTAGTTGTGCCGCGGCAGGAGTGCTCGTGCGAGGCCACGAGCGTAGGCTGTCATCATGTCCGGAACCACAGTTACCGGGTCGCTCAGCGCCGAGCTGATGAGTGATCTGTCCGCTTCGAGCGGCACGACGGCGACCGTCATCGCGCCCTTCACTGGAGTCGCGCTACACGAGCTGCCGATCAGTACGGTTGGCGACGTGGCGGATGCCGTGGCATCCGCGCGCGTCAGTCAAGCCGCCTGGCGCGCAACGAGCCCAGCGCACCGCCGCCGCGTGCTACTCAAGGCGCACGACCTGCTACTTGAGCGCCGGGAGCAGATCCTCGACCTCGTGCAACTCGAGACGGGAAAGGCGCGCGGCTCGCA
>JANOOQ010000408.1:0-2224 GCA_031421515.1 Leifsonia sp. | reverse complement strand
GCTCGGCAAGATCATCAGCGAAAACCAGGGCGCGTTCTCCACTCGCCCGTGGTTGTTCTGGTGGCCCGGTCTCTTCATCATCGCGATCGCTCTGTGCATCAACTTCATCGGTGATGGACTGCGCGACGCGTTCGACCCGCGTCAGCGCAGAATGCCCACGGATCGCGCACTTGCCCGAGCCGCTAAGGTCGGCTCGGCCGCGAAGGCCGCCGCCGCGCCCCACAGCGCCGGCGACTCTCCGCCACCGCCGAAGGACAGCTGATGCGCCTAGAGAGCCCCACCCAAGAGCGTCGCGAGCGTGAGGGCCGCGAGGCCAGCGATCGTGCACCAGTGGATGTCGCGGCGAACGATCGCGGCATCCGCTCCGGTCACGTTCAGCAGGTTGTCTTCGCGCAAGTCGTCCAAGTGGCGGCGGATCACGAAAGCCGCCGCTCCGCTTTGCGTATCGAGCAGATCGCCCGGGCGCGGGTTGGTGCCTGCGACGGATGCAGCGAGTCGAGCATCGCCCGTGGCGCCCACTTGAGCCGCGTACCGAGTGGGAGCGGGGCTCGCCCACACCGTGATCTTGCGCGCGTCCGTGTAGAGCGTCAAGGCGTACTTCGTGTCGATGCGTTCGATCGAGTGCCACGGCACGTGCTCGGTCGTGAAGACGTTTCGCACGGTGACTTCTTGCTCCGTGATGTTGAGCCTCGGCATCCAGAACAAAGCGAAGCCAACGAAGCCCACGAGCAAGAACGCCCAGCCGTATCGAACGAGCGCAAGCCACTCGGCTCCGACCACCAAGCCAACCAATCCGGCGAGCGCGATGGCCGCGATTACGATACTGAGTCCGCGCCCGAAGGCGGGACGAAAGGTGGTCGGGGCGAAGCGCATGCTGCAAGCTTCCCAGACCACACCGAATGTTTCATGAACACACCGAAGGGCAACTCGTGACCGCCGCAAAAACGCTCACTCCCGAAACCGTTCTCGAGGTTACTGGGCTCGGCGTTGACTTCTGGGTCGACGGCGTCTTCTACCCCGCCGCGATCGACCTCAACTACACCGTCAAGCGCGGCGAAGTGCTCGCAATCGTTGGCGAGTCAGGGTCGGGCAAGAGCTCGAGTTCGATGGCGCTCTTGGGTCTTCTGCCCGCCAATGCAAAGGTAAGCGGTTCAATCAAGCTGCTCGGTCGTGAGCTTCGAGGCATCCCGGAGCGCGAGTTGCGCGAAGTCCGGGGCAACCAGATCGCCGTGATTTTTCAAGAGCCCATGACGGCGCTCAACCCCGTTTACACGATCGGCTTCCAAATCGTCGAGGCATTGCGATCGCACTTCGACCTCAATCCGGCGCAAGCGAAAGCGCGCGCGCTCGAATTGCTCACGATGGTCGAAATGCCCGACCCCGAGATCGCGTTCCGCAAGTTCCCGCACCAGTTGTCGGGTGGCCAGCGCCAGCGCGCGATGATCGCGCAGTCGATCTCGTGCGACCCCGTGCTGCTCATCGCGGACGAACCAACGACGGCCCTCGACGTCACCGTGCAAGCCGAGATTCTCGAGTTGTTGCGCAGTTTGCGCACGAGGCTCGATAGCGCGATCATTCTCATTACTCACGACATGGGTGTCGTCGCAGACCTCGCGGACAACATTCTCGTCATGAAGGACGGACTCGGCGTCGAAGCAGGCACGGTCGTTGACGTATTCACCAATCCTCAAGCTGCGTACACGAAGTCGCTCCTCGCGGCCGTGCCTCACTTGGGCAGCGCGGCGCTTCAAGTCAACGAGCAGGAGCCCGCGAACCGCGCCGAAAAGCGCACGCCAGTGCTCAAGTTCGACAACGTCGCGATCGACTACCCCAAGCGTGGGCGCGTTCCAGCGTTCCGTGCGGCCGAAAACATCAGTCTCGAGATCTACCCGGGCGAAATCCTCGGGCTCGTGGGCGAGTCGGGCTCCGGCAAGACGACGCTAGGGCGCGCATCCGTTGGGCTGCTTCCTATCTCTGAAGGAACCCTCACGGTCGTGGGCCACGACATTTCGGTCGCCAAGCTCAAAGACCTGAGGCCGCTACGTCGCAAGACCGGCATCGTGTTTCAAGACCCAGGTTCGAGCTTGAACCCGCGGATGCCCATCGGCCAGTCGATCGGAGAGCCCCTCTTCCTCGCGGGCGAAGCAAAGGGCAAAGCACTCGATCGGCGCGTGGAGGAACTTCTCGCTCGAGTGGAACTACCCATGAACTATCGCAACCGGTA
>JANOOQ010000407.1:0-10152 GCA_031421515.1 Leifsonia sp. | reverse complement strand
CTCCGCCCCGCGATCACGAGAGCGAACGCGCTCGCGACCCAACCTGCATATGCGGCTGCGGGAGAGAGCAGAACCCCGAGTGTGACGAGCGCGACAGCGAGGGTCGCGATGACCAGGGGGTACCGGCGGATCAACGTCACGCGCCAGCCGATCGCCGCGCAACGAGCACGGGAACGTTGATGTTGAGCAACACTTCGTGCGTGACCGAGCCGATGAAACCGGCACCGTCGGGGTCGCGGCGCGACCCACCGAGCACGAGCAACGCAGCCGCTCTACTCGCATCGAGCAAGGCTTCTGCAGGTGTTCGCCGCGAAACGCGAGAGTGCAGCGGGATGCTCGGCGCCGCCGCGAGAGCGAATGCCGAGGCCGCGCCGAGAAGGGTGCGCTCCGCCTCCCGCCCCGCTGGGCCGGCGTGCACGAGCAGCAAAGCGTCGCCAGACCGATCGGCCTCGGCGGCAGCCGCGGCGACCGCATCGTGCCACGAGTCGCCATCCGCGACGCCCACAACAACCCCCGAGCGGCCGCGGATCGCGATGTCGGGGATGATCGCGACCGAGGATTGTGCGACGGATGCAACGACAACGCTCCTCGTGCCAAGCACCCGGCCGTTGATGTGTCCCGTCTTGTGAGTGCCGACCACGAGGAGGTCCTCGGGGCGCGCGGCGGCCGCGAGCTCCCACGCGGGGCTGCCGTGCACGGTCACTTGCGAAATTGCGGAGTCGGGCATCCGCTCGCGGGCAAATCGCACGGCATCCGCGACGAGCCCCGCGCCCGCGGTTGACTCGTCGCGCGCGTAGTCAGGGCCGAGTTGACCCCACTCGTCCTCGAAGACGTGCATGATCTTGAGAGGCTCGGACCTGTCGACCGCGCGACCGATCGCCCACGCCAAAGCGGCCCGGCTCGGCGTTGAGCCATCGACGACGACGATGACGGTCACGGCGCACGTCCCTTCGTCACATTGTTTGCCTATGCCAGACTTGCAACGATTCGCTACAACGGTCAGGGCCGAAGGTCCCGAACTCGGCTTGGAGGGGCGCATGGATGAGACGCAAAGCCGACTCCGCGGCCTGCTCAAGGCGAGTCGAGTCATCGCCGACAAACTCGACTTGCCGATTGTTTTGCGCACGATCGTCGAAGCCGCGGTCGAACTCGTGGGCGCGAAGTACGGCGCGATCGGCGTCATCGGTCCCGATGGGATGCTCGAGCAATTCATCCATGTCGGTATGCCCGACGACATCGTCGCTCGAATCGGTCGCCTTCCCGAAGGGCGCGGGTTACTCGGCGCGCTCATCGAAGAGCAAGAACCGATTCGGCTCGACCGCGTGAGCGACGATGCGCGATCCGTGGGGTTTCCTGTCGGGCACCCGCCGATGGATTCGTTTCTCGGTGTGCCCGTGCGCGTTCGCGACGAGGTGTTCGGCAATCTGTATCTCACGGAGCGCGAAGGTGGGCCGTTCACGGCCGAGGATCAAGAGCTCATCGTCGCTCTCGCGGCGACCGCAGGCGTAGCGATCGATCACGCTCGGCTTTATGACGAGAGCGTGAGACGTCAGCGCTGGGCGGCCGCGTCTGCTGAGGTCACGGCCGTGCTTCTCTCCGACCAAGCCGAGGATTCACTCGCAGTGCTCGTCGACAAGGTTGCTCAACTTGCCGACGCTGATCTCGTGGGCGTCGCCGTGCCGCACACCGCGACGACCCTTCGTGTCGACATTGCGCGAGGTGCCCTCGCGGCTGAGCTGCCCACACGACTCTTTGACGCCGCGGGAACTCTCGCGGGTCGCGCTCGCGAGAGTCGCCAACCCGTGTTGTCCGATTCGGGAGGCACGGTGCCGCACGATGTGCTCACGGTCGGACCGACGATGGCCGTGCCACTCTCACCGTCCGACGAGCCGACGGGAGTGCTCACGGTTTCGCGCGCGGCCGGGCGGCCGCGGTTCACGAACGCGGACCTCGACATGGCTGCTGACTTCGCGGCTCAAGCGAGTCTCGCTTTGCGCATGGCCGCGGGCCGCGCCGACCGAGCGCGGCTTGCTGTGCTCGAAGACCGTGGACGAATCGCTCGCGACCTCCACGACCATGTCATCCAGCGCCTCTTCGGGGCGGGGCTCGCGCTTCAAGCTATCGCGGGATCAACGGATGCCACGTCGGGCGCCCTCATCACTGCTCAAGTCGAGTCGCTCGACGCCGCGATTGCGCAGATCCGCACCGCGATCTTCACCATGACGACTCAATCATCGGCGGGTACACCGTCGGTGCGGCATCGGATCATCGACCTCGTCGCAGAGTTGTCTGGGATGTTCAACGAAGTGCCAAGCCTCACGTTCGCCGGGCCTATCGACCTCATGATCGGCCCAGACTTACTCGACGACCTCGTTGCCGTTGTGCGGGAGGGCCTATCCAACGTCGCGCGCCACGCGGAAGCCGCGAGAGTCACGGTCGTTCTATCGGTCGCAAACGGCTCTGTGCGTGTTGAGATCACCGACGACGGGGTTGGCCTCGACCCACGTTCGATCGGTGCCTCGAGTGGCACCTCGAATCTTGAGCAACGCGCGCTCGCGCGCGGGGGAGCTTTCGAGCTCAGCGCAAGCCAACCCACGGGCACCATGCTCGAGTGGATCGTGCCGATCGAAGGCTCGCAGTGACAACAGTCTTTTTGGTCGACGACCACGAGATCGTGCGACGAGGCGTCGCAGAACTCATCAACGCCGAGGCGGACCTCGAGGTCGTAGGCGAGGCGGCCACCGCGCGCCAAGCGATCGGCCGAATTGCCGCAACGAAGCCGGATGTCGCCGTGCTCGATGTGCGCCTGCCCGATGGCAGCGGGATTGACTTGTGCCGGGACATCCGCTCGGCTCATCCGACCGTGCAATGCCTCATGCTGACGGCATACGACGACGACGAAGCGAGCTACGCAGCCGTCATCGCGGGCGCAGCCGGCTACGTGCTGAAGGACATTCGCGGCCTCGGTTTACTCGCGAGCATTCGGCGCGCAGCGCTCGGCGAGCAACTCCTCGACCGCGCGGTCTCGCGTCGCGTCGTCGAGCGCGCGACGCTCGCGCACGACGCAGAACTCGGCATGCGGGAGGGTCAGATTCTCAATCTCATCGCGGAGGGCATGACGAACCGACAAATCGGCGAGCAACTCGGGCTAGCCGAGAAGACCGTCAAGAACTACGTGTCTGGCTTGCTCTCGAAGCTCGGCATGGAGCGACGCACGCAAGCCGCCGTGTACGCGGCCCGCAGGGCGACTCCGTAGCTCCCGGAAAGCGCGGGTGCTAGCGTCGATCGCATGAGCAACGATCGCTCGAGCTTCGACCCGCGGTTCGATCCCGCGTTCCAACGGGGATTCGACGGAGAAGTCGAGTCCTTCCCGACCGAGCGACTGAGCGCGCCCGCGATCATCGAGCCCACGACGATCGAGCCCGTGCTGAGCTCACCGGCGGTCACCGAACCTCAACTCATCGAGGTCGCCGCGCCGGATGCCCGTGGCCGGCGCATCAACCCCTTCCTTATCGCCCTCGGCGCTGTGAGTGTCGTGCTAATTGCCGGTGGGCTCTACCTCGTGTCACGGTTGCGCGAGCTCTTCGACAGCTCGCAAACGAACTCCGATTTCGACTTCGTGACGCTGCAAGTTGCCATGAACGCCGCGCCGCTCATCGTCGTCTTGGGTCTCGCGACGGCAATCGGGCTGGTCTTCATAGCGGCGGTGCGCTGGGACCGATAATCTGGGTCGCAAACGTGGGATGGGTCGCGCGAACCGCTACTTCTCGGGGTCGGCGGTGGGTGCATCCGCTACGGGAGGAAGCGTTTGAGTCGCAACAGGTTGTTGCACGCGGCCGCTTTTTCGCACGACACCAATCATGCCGCCGACACCGAGCGCGAGTCCGAGCAGGATTGTGACGGTCGCTTCGCCCGACGTGAATCGGTTCGACACTGTTGTGATTAGCGCAGGGCTCAAGAGGCCGCCGTCGCCGCCCACCTTGTTGAAGGCATAGAACGCGCCAGCAACTACTCCCGTCGCGACGCCGATGACGACTGCGATTGCCGTGATCGAGATGAAGGGCACCCACCCCTTCTTGCTCAAGGGTGTGCCGGCGCCCTTCGCGTACAGCCACGCCGCGATAGTTGGGATCGCGATCGCCGCGATGCCCGACGCGACATCGAAGACATAGGCGGTGAGAGCGAATGCGGCCATGCCGACAGGGATCGCTGCGAGCGCGAAGACAGCTCCGCGCGCGACGTTTTCGGTGGGCGCAGTCTCGATTGTCATGCTCGCGATGTTAGGGCGAAACCGCGCAGTCACCCCACAAGCCGGCTCCTCTCCGAGCCGCTTGCTCCGCTCCTTGCGCGATCAGCAGCCAGTGCCTATCGTTTGGCTGCATGTGCTCGGGCCGCACGTAACCGCTCGAAGCGAGAAACGCGTTCACGAGCATCCCGTCATTGGTCCAGACATACATGAGCCAGCGCCCGTTCGCGTCGCGCTCGGTTTCGTCCGTCGCAACCCACGCGACGGCGCCCTCGGGCAAGATCGCCGTGAGTGCTGCTGCGGCTTCGACCGCGTAGCACTCGTTGGGAGTTCCGAAGTTGGGCGAATTGACCGAAAGCAAGCGGGCCGTGATGTCGCCCCACTCGTGAACTTGAGCTCCCGGATGATCGACCGTGAGCACGACGGTGTCGCCACTCAATACGTCGTGCACAATCGTGGGCTGCGCATTCGCGGGAATCGGCGGGATGGACGATACCATCGCCCCGTCGCTCGGCCAGACGCCCGCGACTCGCGCGGCGCTCGACGCGATGGCCGAGCTCGCAGCGAGCGCGAGTAGAGCGATCACCGCGGTGTGCCACCTCACCACTCGAACCTACTCCGTGGCGCGGCGGCGTGCCTATCAGATGGTCAGGGCGCTTCGAAGGTCAGTGTGCGTGAAATCATCGCCCTTGAACAGCAATGGTTGACCGGTGTCTTTTGCGAGCGCGTACGCGAAGCAATCACCGAAATTCAGTCCAGCCGGATGCCCGCCGCCTTTGCCGAAGTCGCGATAGGCCTGACGCGCGATCGTAGCTTGACGAGCCGTGATGGGTTGGACCGACACTCCTGCCACGTGTAGGAGCTCGTCGAGCCGAGCGCTCAGCACGGCGTCGCGTCTGCTGTCGACGACGATTGAGGTTTCGAGGAGCGTGCCGGCGGAGATTGCGACGCCGTCGTTCGTCGTCAACGCTTTCGCGAATTGCTCCGCATCCGGCTCGCCGCTGAGTACCGCGAGCAGCGCCGAACTGTCGACGATCACCTCGGCAACCCCGACTCGTCGTACAGGTCATTGCTTGTCAGAGAACCACCCGAGTTGCGCACGAGCTCGCCAGTCTCGTGACTGAGCGCCATGATTCGCTCGAGACGCGCATGTGCGCTTCCTTCGGCCACCAGTGCGGACAATTTCGCGCGCACGGCACCTTCAACGGCTTCGGTTTGGCTCACACCCTGAAGTGTTGCAAGTTCGCGTACGAGAGCGTGCGTTCGCTCGTTCTTGATGTTCAAACTCATGTCTACCATTCTACTGTGGAATGGTAGACATGGGGTAAGTCGTCTACGTCTTAGGCTTCGGCGAGAAAGCTCACGAAGTCGCCGAGTTCCGCCGTCGAGATCGAGTGCCCGAGGTCTTCGTAGATGCGCACGGTCGACTCGGTGTGTTCGGGCATCCACGCGGCAGTGCGCTCAATTGCAGAGTTCGGGATGACGGGGTCGGCGGCTCCGCGGCCCCAGAACACGCGCGGCTTCTCGAGCGTGAGCTGCTCGTCGCCAGCGTGGATCCCGGGCGCGATGAAACCCGAAAGCGCGACAGTCTTGGTGAAGCGTGTTGGCGAGTGGCGCAACAACTGCAACGCCATGACCGCGCCTTGCGAAAACCCGAGCAGGCTCACGCTCGCGTATTCGAGAGTGTCGAGCCACGCGATGATGGCGCTTGCGGCGGCATCCACTTGATCCGAAGCGGGTTCGCCTGGGGCGGCTCCGAACTCAAACCAAGCCCAACCACCACCTTGCGCAATCGGTGCGCGAATGGATGCCACCACGGGCGCCAACGGAAGCCCCGGCGACATCGCAAACAGGTCGCCCTCGTGCGAGCCGTACCCGTGCATGAGTACGAGCAGCGGTCGACCGGCGCGCTCGCGCTCGGGTGCCGACCAGAGAATCGCGGACTCGTCAAGGTGCATCCCGCTAGCGTACTTTGCGCCACAATGGAGCATGAGCTCCGTTGGCACACCCGACCCGAATCCCGGCTGGCTGTCCGACGAGGAGCTCGCCGAGACCCGGCGCCGCTTGCCGCTCCTTTACGTCGAGGCCGTGCCCGTGCGAGTAGACGGCCTCGGGCGAGTCATCGAGGTCGGGATGCTCATGCGCGCAAATAACGGCGAGATCACTCGCACGCTCGTGTCGGGGCGCGTGCTGTACGGCGAAACGCTGCGCGACGCTCTGTACCGCCACCTTGAGAAGGATCTTGGGCCCATGGCCTTCCCGCTCCTGCCGGCAAACCCCGTGCCGTTTTCGGTCGCGGAATACTTTCCCTGGCCCGGGTCGAGTCAGTTCATGGATGCGCGTCAGCACGCCGTATCGCTCGCGTACGTGGTTCCCGTCACGGGCACGTGCGACCCGCGCCAAGATGCGCTCGAGCTCACGTGGCTCAGGCCCTCCGAGGCCGCGTCAGAAGCAGTCACTTCAGACATGGAGGGCGGCCGTGGTGCCCTCTTACGAGCTGCTCTCGCTTCCGTAGGAGTGCTGCCCTAGGGCTCTAGCCGACCGTGCAGGGCGATGCAGGGTCACCGTAGATCGTGAGGAAAAGGGCAAAAAACGTAGGGAATACGATCAGCACGGAGTAGATCGTGAGTGCGAGCGCGGTGGACTTCTACTGAGGCTTTGTGTACCCACGGATGATCATCAGCGTCGAGCCGACCACAATGCTTGCGCTCAGCACGCGGACGATGATCTTCACGGCATCCGGCCACGGCAGTCCGAACGGATTGAGAATTAAGCATGCTTCGAAGCTGAGCCGGTAGGACAACACGACGGCGAGTGGGGCGAGGAGCGCGAGGGTCGTCATTACGATCCGCGTGGTATTTGTCCTGGGGTTCTGAGATGGAGGGCCGATCGCCGCGACGGCCAGGTAGAGGCAAGCGGACACCGCAAGCGGAAGGTAGGCCACGGCTACTTGCATGGGGTTCACCGCGGGGTATGGGCCATCGCCGAACAACATCGGGAGGCCAGTTACCATCGCGAGAAGGATCCCGATTGGCCCAGAGACGCCCGCAAGGATTGCCGCGGTAGTTAGCTACGCAGTTCGCTTCGGTCGCGCGTTGCCCGATTGAGGTGTTGTCATGTGCCAAGGGTATAGATCAGCACGCGAAAGCTGTGCGTTCAACGCGAGTTGCGAGTTTTCGCCCCTTCAACGCAACCGCGAGGGCGAAATCACGCATCTCGGGTCCGCGCCCATTGTGAGGGGCGCCAAGTTGCTCAATTCGGCCGCGCTAGAGGGCAATATGGCGCCCCTCATGCGCCAAGCCGGCATCGGGAGAGCGGATGCCCGCCCGCGAGCACTTCGACGCGCAGAGCGCGACCTACCTACCGCCCGCGGTTGTTCGCGCGCACGACCTGGCCGACGCGGATCGGGCCACCCGAGGATTGAGCGCGGCCCTTGCCGCCGCGGGGGCGCGACGGAGCTTGCTCTGCCGAACGCTCCGAGCGTGCGGGTTGGGCGTGCTCGGAGCGAGCGGGAGCAGCGGCGTTCTGGCCGGCATTCGAGCGGCTCGCGCCCGAGTGGCCGCCTGTTGCGGGGCGTCCGGAGCGATCCCGACGGGGCGTAGCCCCGTCGGCGCTGGCGTCGCGGGAACGCGAATGCGTTCCTTTATGCTCCAGCGCGCTGGCGTCGCGGGAACGCTGTCGCGTTCCTCCATGCTCCAGCGGGCGGTCACGACGGGGTGCACCGTCGTTGGCCAGCGCGCGCTTTCGCTGCGCGTTCGCACCTTGCGAGCGCCCTTGAGTGTGGCCAGCGCGAGACGGCGCAATCGCGGCTCGCGGCGCGGGCTTGACGTAGGCAGCAACATCCCCCACGAGGGCGACAACTGCGGCAGACGACGCCGTCACGAGCTGAGGAGTCACGGTGATCTCGGCCTTGCGCAAGAGCGCTGCCGTGTCTTTGCGCTGCACGGGGAGCACGATCGTGACGACCTCACCCTCCTTGCCTGCGCGCGCGGTGCGGCCACTGCGGTGCAAGTACGCCTTGTGTTCGGCGGGCGGGTCTACGTGGATCACGAGTTCGATGTCATCGACGTGAACCCCGCGTGCGGCGACATCCGTTGCGACAAGAACGCGAGTCTCGCCCGACGCAAACGAAGCGAGGTTGCGGTCACGAGCCACTTGCGAGAGGTTTCCGTGCAGGTCGACCGACGGGATGCCCGCGTCCGTGAGGCTCTTCGCAAGCTTCTTGGCGTGGTGCTTCGTACGCATGAACAGGATGCGACGGCCCGTGCCAGACGCGAGCGCCTTGACGAGCTCGTTCTTTTCGTCGACGCCGGCAACCTCGAACACGTGGTGGGTCATCGCGGCGACGTGCGAGTTGGCCTCGTCGACCGAGTGCAGCACTTCGTTGTGAAGGTAGCGACGCACGAGCTTGTCGACGCCGTTATCGAGCGTGGCGCTGAAAAGCAGTCGTTGGCCCGTCTGAGGCGTCTTGTCCATGATGCGCGTGACGACGGGCAAGAACCCGAGGTCGGCCATGTGGTCTGCCTCGTCGAGCACCGTGATCTCGATTGCGTCGAGGTGGGCGAAGCCTTGCTTCATGAGGTCTTCGAGGCGGCCAGGGCACGCGACGACGATATCGACGCCCGCCTTGAGCGCGGTGACTTGGCGCTGTTGAGAGACGCCACCGAAGATCGTCGTGATCGTGAGCCCGTATGCAGTTGCGAGGGGCTCCATTGCGACAGTGATTTGGGTCGCGAGTTCGCGCGTCGGCGCGAGAATGAGTCCGAGGGGTCGGCCCGCGCGGCGCTTGCCGCCCGCGAGGGATCCGCCGAGTCGCGCGACCATCGGGATGGCGAAGGCCAAAGTCTTGCCCGACCCCGTCTTTCCGCGGCCGAGCACGTCGCGCCCCGCGAGGGTGTCTGGCAGTGTGTCGAGTTGGATGGGGAAGGGTTCGGTAATTCCCGCTGCAGTGAGTGCGGCAACGAGGGGATCAGGCACGCCAAGCGTGCTGAAAGTTGATTCAGTCATTTGTGATTTCTGAGTAATGGCCGGTTGAGTAGCGCAAAGCGCGTATCGAAACCAGCTGGTAAGGCGTTCTTCGCGTTAGCCGACGAAGCATGGGCTTCATTGACGCTGGCGTCGCACGATTGCGATGCAATCGCCACAGCTCCAGCGCGCGTTCGCCGCAAGAAAGTATCTACGACCCGAGCAAGCCCGGGGAGAAGAGGAAGCGTTCTACGACGCAGCGAAACCGTCGTGGTTTCGCAAGTAATAACAACTGTAGCAGGCGCTGCCGAAACTAGGCCTTAAACCTGCCAGCCGGTCGCGAGCCGCTTCATCCCGATCCCGCGCCACTGCCAGAATGCCCAATAGACGGGCCACAACAGCGCAGTGAGTGGGCCTGCTTCAAACTCGAGTTGGTCGCGATACAGAGTGCGGCCGTCGGCGGTCTCAGCGACAGCGAGTGAGTGGCGCCACTTCGTGACGTTCGCGAGCGCTCCGCTCACGCCGATTCCCGTATCCCGCATCATGCGAACTCCGGGCCTAGTCGCGGGAAAAGAGATGCCGATGATCTGCTCACCCATCGGAACGATTCCGAATGCTTTCACGAGCACCGGATGATCGCCCGCTTCCCACACGTCAGGAAACCCCTCGGGCTCGAGCGACTCAAAGCTCGTGAGCGGGAACGACACTTGGCCGAGAACTCGGGGACTGCGGATCGCGAGCCACGCGGCATCCGGCGGGCAATCGAGAACGAGCTTGAGTAAAACGCGCATGGCTATAGTCTGCGCGTGTCTTGCTTCAGTGGGCTGCGCGAAACGTGCTCACAATTGTGTGATTACTGCAGCACTAGTGCAAGCGATAGCTCCGATTGGTCGAGCACGAGCACTTCAATTGCCCCGTGGTCGCGGCGGCTGCGCCGTGGG
>JANOOQ010000406.1:0-2695 GCA_031421515.1 Leifsonia sp. | reverse complement strand
CTCGCCGAAGCGGTCGCCGCAAGCGACGTCACCCAGCGTTCGACGCGAGCCGTCTCCGCTCGAGCACCCTACCACTCGGCGAGGTTGGAGGCGGCGAAGTCGGTCGCGATTGCGTCACTCTCGACCGTCGTGATGTGGGTCGAATCACCGACCTTGTCGGCGATCGCGGCCGCGAATAGCCCGACCCCACCGTACAAATCGAGATTGCTTGCGAGCGGATCAAACGCGCGAGCATCGATCGCGTCTTGAACTGCCGTCGTAAGAGCCACGGCCGCACCATGGTGAACCTGCCAGAATCCGCTGTCAGCGAGCCGGAACTCGCGCTCGCCGACAATTTCGGTTATCACGGTGGGTTTTTGCGTCCCCACGATCAAGCGCGCACCGCCCGTCGATGGCGCGATGACGTCAACACTCTCGTGGCCCGCGAAATTCTGATCGAGAGGCGCAATCGCCTCGACCTCGCGCATCGCGAGGGGCAAACCGCTGACCTCGATGACGCGGTGGGAGCGCGCGGCATACGGGCCAAGGCGCCCGGACTCGTCGACGTGCAATCGAACCCGGCTGCGCCAACCAGTTCCCCCTCGCTCGTCATCACCCGCTACGGCTTCGACGACGACGTCACTCTCGACCTTCGCCATTCGCCCCAGCGAATCTGTGATCACTTGCCGCTTGAGCTCCCTCTGGTGGGCGAGATCGATGTGCCCGAATTCGGCGCCGCCCGCACGATCGGAGGGGTCGCGATCGAGAGCTGCAGCATCCCACACATGATCTTGCCGATGTGGACTCGCTTCGACGACCGCGACAGTCTCGGCACGCCAAAAGGACTTCTTGGAATCTTGGCTCACGCGCGCAAGAACTCGCTCGCCAGGAATCGCATCCGCAACGAATACGACACGACCATCGTGGCGCGCCACCGAGACCCCGCCGTGCGCGATGTTGGTAACGTCAACTTCGATCGTCTTGCCGATCCATTCACCCATTCCTCGATGATAGGAGTCCCGTGAGGCTGTACCTCGCGTCAACCTCGCCCGCGAGACTCGCCACCCTGCGCGCCGCGGGAGTCGAGCCAATCCTGCTGTCTTCGGGAGTCGACGAAGAGGCCGTGGCCGCAGCCGCTGGACCGCTCAGCGCAGCGGACCTCGTGCAATTGCTCGCTCGCGCGAAAGCTGAAGCCGTCGTCGGTTCACTCGTCGACGGCGAGCCCATCGACGGCGTCATCTTGGGCGGTGACTCGATCTTCGAGTTCGACGGGGTGCTGTATGGCAAGCCACACCAACCGCATGTCGCGCGAGCAAGGTGGCTCACGATGCGAGGCCGATCGGGGTTGCTGCATTCGGGGCACTGGCTCATCGACCATCGAGGTGGGGGCGTAGCTGGAGCGACGGGAGCCGTATCCACCGCCGGCGTCACATTCGCCGCGGATATTTCGGACGACGAGATCGACGCATACGTCGCTACGGGCGAACCGCTCTCGGTCGCCGGTGCATTCACGATCGATAGCCTCGGCGCCGCCTTCATTTCTCGAGTCGATGGCGACCCTCACGCAGTCGTTGGACTCTCGGTCTCACTCGTGCGTGAATTGCTTCGAGAGTTCGAAATCGCGTGGCCAACGCTGTGGAATCGCGCCGACTTGTAGGCGGCCACAGTCTTCGCAAGCGGTTTTTGTCTCCATCGGCCAAAAGTGAGCCGATCAATCCCAATAGGCTAGGTGACTATGGCTCCCATCACGAAGGTTCTGATTGCCAACCGGGGCGAGATCGCCGTTCGCGTGATTCGCGCAGCGAAAGACAGCGGCATTAAGTCCGTTGCCGTCTATGCCGATCAGGATCGGGATGCACGGCACGTCAAACTCGCCGACGAGGCGTATGCCTTGGGCGGCACGACAAGTGGCGAGACGTATCTCGTTATCGAGAAGATTCTCTCGGTGGCTCGCCGTTCCGGGGCTGACGCGGTGCACCCCGGATACGGGTTTCTCGCCGAGAACGCCGACTTCGCGCGGGCCGTCATCAAGGCGGGCCTGACCTGGATCGGGCCATCCCCCGAAGCGATCGAGAAGCTTGGAGATAAGGTCTCGGCTCGGCACATCGCCGAGAAGGTCGGGGCGCCACTCGCTCCCGGAACCCTCAACCCTGTCTCGGGTGCCGACGAGGTGCTTGAGTTTGTGGATTTGCACGGTTTGCCCGTCGCGATCAAGGCCGCGTTCGGCGGCGGCGGACGTGGGCTCAAGGTCGCTCGCACGCGCGAAGAGATCCCGGAGCTGTTCGATTCAGCGACGCGCGAAGCGGTAGCCGCTTTTGGTCGCGGCGAGTGCTTCGTCGAGAAGTACCTCGACGAGCCGCGGCACGTCGAGACGCAATGCCTCGCGGATGCTCACGGCAATGTCGTCGTGATCTCGACTCGTGACTGCTCACTGCAGCGTCGCCACCAGAAGCTCGTAGAAGAAGCGCCCGCGCCGTTCCTCACGGACGAGCAAAACGCGCAGCTGTACGAGTCATCCAAGGCCATTTTGCGCGAGGTCGGCTACGTCGGGGCCGGCACGTGCGAGTTTCTCGTCGCGAAAGACGGCACCATCTCGTTCCTTGAGGTCAACACGAGACTTCAAGTCGAGCATCCCGTCTCCGAAGAAGTCACCGGCATCGATCTCGTTCGCGAGCAATTCCGCATCGCAGCGGGGGGAACGATCGACTACGCCGAC
>JANOOQ010000405.1:0-4833 GCA_031421515.1 Leifsonia sp. | reverse complement strand
GACCCGGAAAGTTCCTCGCGAGAAGTCGTAGTCGTTGCGTTGATACTGCATGGACACGAACTTTCGGATGAGCGTCTCGCGCTCTATGCGTTGGCCAACCTGCAGCGCGACCATCGCTTCGAGGTATGAGTCGACGGCGCCGAGACCGTAAATGCACGAAACCGTCGAGACGACGACAACGTCGCGGCGACTCAAGAGCGAATTAGTTGTCGAGTGTCTAAGCCGCTCGACTTCGGCATTGATCGACGAGTCCTTCTCGATGAACGTATCGGTTTGCGGACTGTAGGCCTCGGGTTGGTAATAGTCGTAGTACGAGACGAAGTATTCGATCGCGTTGTTGGGCATGAGCTCGCGAAATTCGTTCGCAAGCTGAGCGGCGAGAGTCTTGTTGTGCGACAACACGAGAGTCGGACGCTGCACTTGCTCGATGAGCCACGCGGTCGTGGCCGACTTGCCCGTGCCCGTCGCTCCCAGGAGCACGACGTCGGTTTCGCCCGCATTGATTCGCTGCGCTAGTTCGCGAATCGCTTGAGGCTGGTCGCCACTCGGCACGTACTCGCTAATGACCTCGAACGGACGCACAGCTCGAGTCGGTTCCATTCCCCCAGCATAGGCAGAGCAGACGACACTGTTAAGGTTGTGCGCTTACGGCAGAAGCCGCGGCCATCTCCCACAGCTCATCCGCTTGCTGCAAGGTTTCTTCGAGGGTTCCGTTGCTATCGATGACAACGTCGGCAATCGCGAGCCGCTCCGCGTCGCTCGCTTGAGAGTTGAGGCGGTGAGTTGCTTCTTCGCGAGTCATCCCCCGCTCCGACATCAATCGGCCGAGCCTCACTTCGCTGCTCGCGTGAACGACGACAACGAGGTCAAAGCGCATCGGCCGGGATCGGGATGACTCGACGAGAAGTGGCACGTCGTACACAACGACGGCGTGCTTGTCCTCTGCGTCGGCCCGCGCAAACCTGTCGAGCGCAAATCGCCACACTGCGGGGTGCGTTATCTCGTTGAGCTTCGCGCGCTTCTCTGGGTCCGAGAAGATGATCGCGCCGAGGGCGGCACGATCGAGACTGCCGTCGGACGAGATGACATTTGCACCAAACTCACGCGCAATGGCGGCGAGACCATCGCTCCCACGCTCAACGACTTCGCGCGAAAGTACGTCGGCGTCTACCAGAATTGCGCCTCGCTGTGCAAGTCGACTGGAGACAACTGATTTACCTGACGCAATGCCTCCCGTGAGCCCGATCAGGTACATGCAGCAATGCTAGCCTCGGCGTTGGGAAGGACACGACGATGGAGTTTCTCACCGGGACCGGGCTCGCGGTAGCGGCAGGCCTTAACGCGTATATCCCGTTGCTCATCCTCGGCCTTGGCGGCCGGTTTCTCGACTTTGTCGTTTTGCCCGCGAACTGGGCGTGGCTCGAGAATCCTTGGGTGCTCGCGATCCTTGCCGTGCTACTCGTGATCGAGATCGTCGCCGACAAGATTCCAGTCGTTGACTCGATCAACGACTGGGTACAGACGATCGTGCGACCCGTCGCAGGCGGAATAGCGTTCGGCACCGGTTCCGCTTCGGGAACCGCCGTCGTCACGAACCCCGAAACGTTCTTCACCTCCGGATCGTGGATTCCGATTGCAATCGGTGTCGTGCTCGCACTGGGCACCCACGCGACCAAGATGGCTGCGCGGCCCGTACTCAATGCTGCGACCATCGGAACTGCGGCTCCCGTGGTCAGCACGGCAGAAGACATCGGAAGCGTGACGCTTAGCTTGCTCGCGCTACTGGCGCCGCTCTTGGTTCTCGTAGCGATCGTCGCCCTCATCGCCACGCTTGTCTCCGCGTTGCGGAAGGCCGCTCGACGCAAGCGCGAACGCGCTGAGAATCCGGCCCTGTAGCTACAAACAGAAATGGCCGGCCCCGTGGGGACCGGCCATTTCGCGTTAACTCTAAGAGTTGTTGGACAGCTTCTCGCGAAGCGCAGCTAGCGACTCATCGTCAGCTAGAGTGCCTGCACCGGTCGCTGCCTCGTCGCTCGAGAAGGACGAAGCGCCTGCGGGAACGTCGCTCGAGGACGACACGAAGTCTTCCTGAAGAGCAGCCGCGGCAACTTGCTTCTTGTGAAGCTCCCAACGACCTTGGGCTGCAGCGTAGTCCTGCTCCCACTTCTCGCGCTGAGACTCGAATCCGTCTTTCCACTCGTTCGTCTCGGGGTCGAATCCGTCCGGGTACTTGTAGTTGCCCTGGTCGTCGTACTCCGTGAGCATTCCGTAGAGTGCTGGATCGAATTCGGTGCCTTCGGGGTCAACGCCCTCGTTCGCTTGCTTGAGCGAGAGCGAGATGCGGCGACGCTCGAGGTCGATGTCGATGACCTTGACGAAAACGTCGTCGCCAACGGATACGACCTGCTCAGCGAGTTCGATGTGCTTGCCCGAGAGCTCGGAGATGTGAACGAGACCCTCGATACCCTCAGCAACGCGCACGAATGCTCCGAATGGAACGAGCTTCGTGACCTTTCCGGGAGCAACTTGGCCGATCGCATGAGTGCGAGCAAATACTTGCCACGGGTCTTCTTGAGTCGCCTTGAGCGAGAGCGACACGCGCTCGCGCTCGAGGTCAACTTCGAGAATCTCAACCGTAACCTCTTGGCCAACTTCAACGACCTCAGACGCGTGCTCGATGTGCTTCCACGAAAGCTCCGAGACGTGAACGAGACCGTCGACGCCACCGAGGTCGACGAACGCACCGAAGTTGACGATCGACGACACCACACCCTTGCGAACCTGACCCTTGGCGAGGTTGTTGAGGAAAGTCGTGCGGCTTTCGCTTTGCGTCTGCTCGAGGAGGGCACGACGAGAAAGCACAACGTTGTTGCGGTTTTTGTCGAGCTCGAGAATCTTGGCTTCGATCTCTTGGCCGAGGTACGGAGTGAGGTCTCGCACGCGGCGCAGCTCGATGAGTGACGCTGGCAAGAAGCCGCGGAGTCCGATGTCGACGATGAGGCCACCCTTGACGACCTCAATGACCGAACCGGTCACGATGCCATCGGAGTCCTTGATCTTCTCAACATCGCCCCACGCTCGCTCGTACTGAGCGCGCTTCTTGGAAAGAATCAAGCGACCCTCTTTGTCCTCCTTCTGGAGAACGAGAGCCTCAACAGTGTCGCCAACCTGAACAACCTCGGTCGGGTCGACGTCGTGCTTGATGGAGAGTTCGCGAGAGGGGATTACACCCTCGGTCTTGTATCCGACATCGAGGAGAACCTCGTCACGGTCGATTTTGACGACGATACCTTCGATGAGGTCGCCATCATTGAAAAACTTCAGCGTCTTTTCGACCGCGGCGAGAAAGTCTTCAGCAGATCCAATGTCATTGACCGCGACCTGCCTGGGTGCCTTGTCGGTCGTTACGATTGTCATGTAGTTAGTGCTCCAGTGTGGGCATAATCGGGCCAGTGACGAGAATTGCTTGATTAGTTCGCCAATGGCAGGCGGATAGAACGTCACAAATGCGACAGTCCAGCTTAGCGCCTCCCCACGACCAGCTGCACCGCGGCGACCTCGGCACAGTGAACGATCGCTGTGCCCACCGATTGGGCACTACTTCAACAGAGCTGCTTTGAGTGTGTCGAGGCCGACGCCGCCGATGTCGAGCGCCTTGCGGTGGAACTCCTTGATATCGAAATCGGCACCTTCAGCCGCCTTATACGCATCGCGGATCTGCTCCCAAATGCGTTGGCCGACCTTGTACGAAGGGGCTTGCCCCGGCCAACCGAGGTAGCGGTTCACTTCGAAGCGTACGAACGGCTCGTTCATGTTGACGTTGGCCTTCAAGAACTCGAAGGCGTACTCGTAGTCCCACGTTCGCTTTCCGTCGAGGCGCGGTTTGCCGAGGTGAACGCCGATGTCGAGCACGACTCGAGCGGCGCGCATCCGCTGGCCGTCGAGCATACCCAGCCGGTCGCCCGGGTCATCGAGGTAGCCCAGGTCCTGCATGAGTCGCTCGGCGTAGAGGGCCCAGCCCTCGGCGTGACCGGATGTGCCCGCCAATTGCCGGCGGTACGTGTTGAGTTTCGCGCGGTTGAAGACCGCTTGACCGAGTTGAAGGTGGTGACCCGGCACACCTTCGTGGTAGACCGTTGTGGTCTCCCGCCACGTATTGAATTCCGTGACTCCCTCGGGAACCGACTACCACATGCGCCCCGGCCGTGAGAAGTCGTCGCTCGGGCTCGTGTAGTAGATACCGCCCTCTTGCGTTGGCGCGATGAGGCACTCGAGGCGCTTGATGGGGTCAGGAATGTCGAAGTGGCTCGCCGAGAGCTCGGCGACCGCCTTATCGCTCAGTTGCTGCATCCACTCTTGAAGCGCTTTCGTGCCGTGAAGCTTTCGAGCGGGATCAGCGTCGAGCACCTCGATGGCCTCGAGCACCGTCGCACCGGGCTTGATCTCGTGAGCAATGGCTTCTTGCTCGGCGACCATTCGTGCGAGTTCTTCGATACCCCATTCGTATGTTTCGTCGAGGTCGATCGTTGCGCCGAGAAAGCGTCGGGACTGCAGGGCGTAGATTTCGCGGCCGACGCCGTCGGTGTCTTGCGCAGCAGGGAGCAACTCGTCGGTGAGAAACGCAGCCAATCGCGAATACGCTGTCGCCGACACTTCGGCGCCTCGAGCAAGATCTGCCTTGAGCGACGCTGGTACTTGTGCATCTTCGGCGAGGCTCGCAGACCCAGTGAAGTTGTGGAAGAAACCGTCACCAGCGCCGTGCTTGAGCGCTTGTTCGACCACCTCGCGCACTTGTCGCTTCGCGGGGGCAATGCCCCGCTCGATGCCGAGCCG
>JANOOQ010000404.1:0-8085 GCA_031421515.1 Leifsonia sp. | reverse complement strand
CCTCACCGAGACCGAGGTTCGTGATGGCGCGCACCTCCTTGATGACCTGGATCTTCTTCTCGCCTGCAGCCTCGAGAACGACGTCGAACGACGTCTTCTCTTCGACCTCTTCTGCAGCGGCTCCACCGGCGGCCGGAGCGGCTGCAACGGCTGCGGGAGCTGCGGCGGTGACCTCGAAGGTCTCCTCGAACTTCTTCACGAACTCGCTGAGTTCGATGAGGGTGAGCTCCTTGAATGCCTCGATCAGCTGGTCACTGGTCATCTTTGCCATGATTTTCTCCTTTGTATCTGAAATTGTTTTCCGCGAGTACTACGCGGACTGCTTCTCGCGCAACGCCTCGACCGTGCGAACGGCCTTGGAGAGCGGTGCGTTGAACAAGTACGCTGCGCCGAACAGCGAAGCCTTGGCGGCGCCCGCAAACTTCGCGAGGAGCACCTCCCTGGATTCGAGATCGGCAAGCTTCTTGACCTCATCTGCCGAGAGCGGGTTACCGTCGAAGTAACCGTTCTTCACGAGCAGGAGAGGGTTTGCCTTGGCAAAGTCACGCAACGACTTCGCTACAGCGACGGTGTCGCCGTGAACGAAAGCGATAGCGGATGGCCCGACGAGATCGTTGTCGAAAGACGTGATCCCCGCCGCGTTAGCCGCGATCTTCGTAAGCGTGTTCTTCACCACGGCGTATGTTGCGTGCTCACTGATTGACTGCCGCAGGCTCTTGAGCTGGGCAACGGTGAGTCCGCGATACTCGGTCAGCAGAACAGCGTTCGAGGTGCGGAACTTGTCCGTCAACTCGGCGACTGATGCTTCCTTGTTCGCCATGGTGCTCCCTAATGGTTGGTTGGTTGTCGCCTCGACCGCGCAGCGCACCGGGGCAAGAAAAAAGCTCCGGCCAATCTGCACAACGCAGGGGCACGGAGCGGAAACCCGTAAGGGAAGCTACTTCACACCTGCGCGGGCTCCGTTAGTGAAAACAGACTTCGATGAGCGTTTGCACGCTCATGACCTGCGGTCTTTGGCTTCGACAAGAGTACGTGACTGAGTGGGTGGGCGCAAACTAGCTTGTTGAGGCAGGGCCGTCCTCCGGGTTGGACGCCCCTTCATCAGCGACTTTGAAAGCGCGCCTTTCCCTGACATGAAACAGCCAGAGCGCGAACACGGTTCCAACCAGTGCGCCCCCAATGATCAGCACTGACGTGACGATTCCGGTTGGGAGCGCCTCGTCGCCCGCAGGTATGTTTTCCGCCCGCCTCACAATCAATCCCTGATAAACGCCCACGGTTGTGGTGCTCGAAATTCCCGATTGCCCGGGAACCAGTGGAGTCAATGTTGATCCAACAAGTGTGAACCACGCCTCGCGCTCGACGTCATGCACCAGGTAGGCATCCGACGGAATGTCTGCGAGCGCCTGTGCGGTGCTCACCTCCTGAACAAATTCCGCAAGCTCTGGTTGGACAGTTGCTGGATTTATCCAAATAGTTGCAAGACCCATGCCCTTTGCCCCGACGACAATGGGGGCGACCCATTGGTTCTGGCGTTCGACAGGGACTTCGGTCGGGGTGCCGTCAAGAAACTCGCCCGTCCACGTGAATACTCGATTGAGGTGACCGACCTCCGTGGTCTCATCAAAAGTGATTCCCTTGCCGCTTGACCCCACCCCAAAAAGATCGTCGAGTCGCGCGACGAGGCCGCCTGGATCATCGGCATAGTCCTGCACTTCTGCTGGAATCGAACCTTCCGAAGCAATCGCCGTCTGCCCAAAGAACGCAAGCGTCGCGGTCGCTGCAAGACAGACTGCCAGCGTTGCGACTCGTTGAAGTGTGAGCACGCCGCAATTCTGCCACTGCATGTGTGTTTTGGACCGGCGGCGCGCGTCATATGCTCGGCGCCCCTCACCCCATCGGCACAGTCACTCGAAATACCGTTAACCCGGGCTTGCTCTCGACTTCGGCCCTGCCCCCGTGTGCTTCGGCCGCCGCCGCGACGATCGCGAGCCCCAGCCCAGTGCCGCCAGACGCCCGAGCCCGGGATCCGTCGCCGCGCACGAACCTCTCGAACACCGTCGGGATGAGCGCGTGGGGGATGCCCTGCCCGGTGTCACGCACTTCGATGATCGCGTTCGTGCCCGAGGCCTTCACGACAGCCGTCACGACCGTGCCGGCGGGAGTGTGCGTGCGCGCGTTCGAGAGCAGGTTCGCGATCACTTGGTGCAGCCGTGCTTCGTCGCCGTTAATCACCACGGGCTCGCCGGACACGTCGAGTTTCCAGGTGTGGTCTGGCCCCGCGGCGCGGGCGTCGCTCACGGTATCAATCGCGAGGCGCGAGAGGTCGACGGGAGCGTGCTCGATCGCAGCGCCCTCGTCGAGGCGCGCGAGCAGCAGTAGTTCTTCGACGAGCGCGGTCATGCGCACGGATTCCGACTCGACGCGACCGATGGCGTGCACGACGTCGGCGGGTAATTCGTGGCCGCCGCGCCGCGTCAATTCGGCGTAGCCGCGGATCGACGCGAGCGGAGTGCGCAACTCGTGGCTTGCATCCGCTACGAAAGCGCGCACCTTGTTTTCGCTCGCTTGACGCGCTTCGAGGGCAGATGCCACGTGCTCAAGCATGCGGTTGAATGCCGCACCGACCTTGCCCACTTCTGTCACGGCGTCGGCGTCGCGCGCGTCGACTCGCACCGCGAGCGCAACCTCCCCGTGGTCGAGTGGAAGCTCGGCGACGCGAGTCGCGGTCTGCGCGACGCGCTCGAGTGGACGCAGCGCGAGCCGCACGACAATCGCCCCGATGACCGCGGCACCGACAACGCCGACGAGGCCGATGAGCGCGACGAGCAACGCGAGCCGAGCGACGGTTTCTTGCAGTTCATCCAACGGAAGGCCGATGATGAGCGCGTCGCCGTTCGGAGTGCTCGGAGTCACGACGACTCGATACCTGCCGAGTTCTTCGCCGAGATCGATCGTGTGGGGCCTTCCGTCTTGATCGACGGTCTTCAGTTGTTCGACCTGGGTGGCAGTGAGCGCCACGGGAGCGCCGCTCTCGTCGAGAATCGCTGCGTTGAAGACATCGCCCGAGTTGACGATCGCCGCGAGCGTGCCAGCGCCTTGACCCGGCAGAGCGAGAAACTCTGATGCCGGCGGGCGATTGCCTTGATCGTCGCCGTCGCGATCGCCGGGCCCGGGCTCGAAAGCGACTTGCGAGCGACTCGTCGCGGCGATCAATTGCTCGTCGAGCCTGTTGATGAGAAAGCCCTGGAGAGCGAGCACGCTCACGACTCCGATCACGACACTCACGGCTGCGAGCAGGGCAACGATGCCGATGACGAGTCGGCGACGTAGGGTCAGGCGCCGCGTCATGAGGCAGCTGGTTTCAAGACGTAACCGACCCCGCGCACGGTGTGGATCATGGGGGCACCGAGCGAGTCGATCTTCTTGCGCAAATACGAGATGTAGATCTCGACGACGCTCGACTTGCCGCCGAAGTCGTAGCTCCACACGCGATCAAGAATTTGCGACTTGCTGAGCACACGCCGCGGATTGCGCATGAGAAAGCGCAAGAGCTCGAACTCCGTGGCCGTGAGCTCGACGGGCACGCCTGCGCGCGAGACCTCGTAGCTGTCTTCGTCGAGCACGAGGTCGCCTACCTCGAGACGGGAATCCTCACTCGCCGAAATCGAGAGCGCCGAGCGGCGGATGAGCGCGCGCAAGCGCGCCACGAGTTCCTCGAGGCTGAATGGCTTCGTCACGTAGTCGTCGCCGCCGACCGTGAGACCCGCGATGCGGTCATCCACTGAATCCTTCGCGGTGAGAAAGAGGATCGGGGTTTGGATGCCGTCGGCCCTCAACCGGGAGAGCACGGTAATTCCATCGATGTCGGGGAGCATGATGTCGAGCACAACGACGTCGGGGCGGAACTCGCGGATGAGGCTTAAGGCGCGCTGGCCGTCGGAGGCGAGCCGAACATCCCACCCCTCGTAGCGAAGCGCCATCGAAAGCAGATCGGTGAGCGAGTCTTCGTCGTCGACGACCACCGCGCGAATCGGGCTACCGTCTGCGCGTGTGATCTTGGCCTGCGCAGCCGCCGACACGTGAAGTGAATCGCTCATGGTTTCAGTATGAGGAGTTTTCTATGAGCCTGCTGGGAGTTGCTAAAGAGTTGCCTCTCGCGGGTCCCAATCGATGGGCAGAGCGATCGCCTGGGGTGCTGAGCTCTCGACCGTCACGAAAGCGCCACTCTCGGCGGCTTCGGTGATCGCGACCATGACGTCGAGCACATGGAACGCTTGCTCGCTCGACGCGCGCTCGGGCACTCCCGCTCGGATCGCGCGCGCGAGTTCGACGACACCCACGCCGCGCTCGCCAACAACCTCGGTCTCGGTCGTCGATACGACCTCGCCGCCGGCGTGCAAGACGATCTCGCCCCCGAACGAATTAGGGTCGGGCAAGACGAGCGTGCCCTCGGTGCCCGAAATCTCGAGCACTCCCGTGCGGGTCAAACCCGACTCGAAACTGAAGATGCAGTGAGCGGATGCCCCGCTCTCGAACTCGATGATCGCGCTCACGTTCGTGGGCACTTCGACCGCAAACTCGACCCCCGCGCGCGGGCCCGAGCCGATCACGCGCGTCGAGCGAGCGGTCGACGCCGTCGTGGCGACTCGGGCCACCGACCCCAGGTTCTGGATGAGAGCAGTGAGGTAATACGGCCCCATGTCAAAGAGGGGTCCGCCGCCCTTCGCGTAGAGAAACTCTGGATTCGGATGCCAGGCCTCGGGCCCCGCGACCTGAAAGAGCGTGAGCGCCGTCGTCGGCGTTCCGATGTCGCCCGCGTCGATCATGCGCTTGGCCGTCTGAAGCCCCGAGCCGAGGAAGGTGTCGGGCGCGCTCGCTGCGCGCAACCCGAGCTTCTTTGATTGCTCGAGCAGCTGCCGCCCGCTCTCGCGATCCAAGGCAAAGGGCTTCTCAGTGAACACGTGCTTACCCGCCGCGAGCGCCTGAAGCGCGACCTCGACGTGCGCCGCGGGAATCGTGAGGTTGACGACGATCTCGATGTCGGGGTGAGCGAGAAGTTGCGCGACCGTGCCACTACCGGGCACTTCGTAATGTACGGATTGCTCGGCCGCTCGAGAGGTGTCGATGTCCGCGATGAACAGCACCTCGACATCGGCAAAGGTCGTGAGGTTATCGAGGTATTGCGAACTGATGACGCCCGCGCCGACGACTCCGACGCCAACTCGGTTCGCCGTCGTCACAGTGTTTCGCCGTTGGCGGTGAGAAACGCGACGCTTTGCGCGAGGCCGTCAAACACGTCGCCATCGAAGTCGTCGAACTCGACGACCCGCACCGCGTTAGGTGCCGAGCTAAGAATCTTGAGCACGGGAACGCGACCGCTGCCCGCGGGCTGCTGGTTCTTGTCAACCTTGCTGATGTCGCCGTCTTTCACGTGGAGGAACTTCACGCGGTCGCCGAGGCGCTCGAGCAGGGCGGCGGCATCCACCCCACCCACTGTCGCCCAGTATGTGTCGACCTCGAGCACGACAGCTGGGTCGAGCAACGCTTCGAACACCTCGAGTGCAGATGTGCCGTCGAATGAGTTCTCGAGCTCCCACTGGTGGTTGTGGTAACCGACCGTGAGGCCTTCCTTCGCGGCAAGGCTCGAGGCGTGATTGAGTGAGGTCGCGATGTCCGTGATGTCACCGATGGTGGTCCAGCGCTCGGGAACGACGAGCGGCTCGATGATGGTCGTGACGCCCACGGTCTTCGCGGCGGCGAATACTACGTCGAGCTCCTGATCGACCAAGTGCACGTGAGCCGACGACGGGCGCAGTCCGTTTTCCGAGAGCAATCGCGCATACTCGTCGGCGTGCTCCACGAAGTCGTACAGCTCGACTGTCGTGAACCCGAGGCCCGCGACTCGCTTGAGCGCAGAACCGAGATCCTCCCCGATCGCGTTGCGAACGGTATACAGCTGAATCGAAAGCGGATGCTGGGACACGACAACTCCTTTGGTGTGAGGACACGGCAGTGTCACAACTTTAGAAGAGAATGGGAGCGTGACCATCCAGCCGCAACTCGATCTCTGGGAGACACCGGCGCCGGACCATCGAACGCGCGTGGTTGCTTACTCCGAAGATCGCGTCGCGTGGCTGCGCGCTCGAAGTCGAGGTGTAACCGCAACGGATGTCGCTCGCCTCTCGAGCGAGCGCGCTCTCGCCGCGGTCGCTCAAGACAAGCTGCTCGGCTCAGGCTTTGGCGGCAACGCCTACACCGATCACGGCCGCGCTCGCGAGCCCGAGATCGCGCTTTGGGTGCGCGCCCGACACGGTATTCACCCGAGCTCGGCCCTGTACCACGCGCATGAGCAGCCCCTCCACCTCGCGACGCCCGACGGAGTCGCCATGCTCGGCGGCGCACTCGTGCTGAGTGAGATCAAGACGACGGGTCACGCGTGGCGGAGCATCCCCCGGTCCTATTTGCGTCAAGTGTGGTGGCAGCAATACGTGCTCGGTGCCGAGCGCACGCTCGTCGTGTGGGAGCAGCACAACGACTTCGTGCCCGTGGGCGCCGAGCCCGAGTCTCGTTGGGTCGAGCGCGACGACAACGAGATTCACGTGCTCGTTGGGCTAGCCAACCGGTTGCTTGGCCTCTTGCGGCGCTAACTGCAGCTTGTCGAATTGCGGCGCGAGAGCTCGAGCCGACCGTAGCGCGAGCACGGCTCCGAATACGACGAGCCAGCCGATCGCGAGCGTCGTCGCGATGAACTCCAGCCGACTGCCGAGCACTACCTGAAAACGGAATAGCGAAAACAGCCCGCCCGTGCCCGCGATGATCGCGACGAGCGCTCCGGATGCTCGTGACAGAAGCGCGAGCGCGCGATGCCCGTCAGCGAACGAGGTCTGCAGCATCGCCCAACACGCCGCTGCAAACGCGAGCACTGCGGTGGACGTGTGCGAGAAGTCTTGCCACGTGAACGAATCGCCGTACGGAAGCGGACAACCCGACGTACACGTCACTTGAGATGCGACGAGAAAGAAGCCGCACGCAATCCACAGCGAGACGGCCGGCGTCCACGCCGTGAGAATACGCACGCTTGAGCGCACGTGTCGGCCCGCCCACGCGATCGAACTTGCGCCGAATACGATGAAGAGGAGCGCCGCTTCGAACCACTTCGCCGTCGGTTCGCCCTCGGCGCCGAGTTCGCTCACGTAGAGTTCGCGATGCACGGTCAATCGGGCACCCCAGATGATTGAGAGTGCCGCGACAACCAGCACACACCCGATCGCTGCTGCCGCGAATTCGGCTTGGCGCAGTCGGCTCGTGCGCGACGGAATTTCAACAGACATTCAGAGCAGAATAGCGATAGTTTGCCGCGAAGTTTCGCAATCGAAACACAGCCGAATCATTCTGGCCCTTTACTGGACTGTGACGCTCGCCTAGGAGGCCCCTCAATGACCACGATGCGCGCCATGGTTATCGACGAGACCGGCGGCCCCGAAGTGCTGCGCGCCGCCGATGTGCCTATGCCCGTTCGCGTCAATGCCGAGTTTCTCATCAAGGTCGTCGCGGCAAGCGTCAACCCCATCGACTTCAAGACGCGCTCAGGCAAGGGTGTCGCCGGTGCGATTTCTGCCTACCCCGCGATTCTCGGTGGTGACTTCAGCGGAATCGTCGTTGAGTCGTCTTTCGAGAGCCACACCCTCAAGCCCGGCGACGAGGTCTATGGCATGACGATGGTGCCACGGTTCGGCGGCGCATACGCCGAGTACATCTCGCTGCCCGGCATGTGTCTCGCACGCAAGCCTCGAGCACTCTCGCACGTCGAAGCAGCGGGGGTACCTCTCGCCGCTCTCACGGCGTGGGGCGCGGTCGTCGAGGTGGCCAAAGTTCACGAGGGCCAGCGCGTGTTGATCCATGCGGGCGCCGGTGGGGTCGGCCACTTCGCCGTGCAATTCGCGCGCTTCTTCGGAGCTCACGTGATCGCAACCGGGTCAGCTCGCAACGCGAGGTGGCTGCGCGAACTGGGCGCCCACGAAGTCATCGACTACACATCGGTGCGGTTCGAAGAGGTCGTGAGCGATGTCGATGTCGTCATCG
>JANOOQ010000403.1:0-5044 GCA_031421515.1 Leifsonia sp. | reverse complement strand
TCTGAGCCGCTCCGAGAGCCCGTGCATGGTCTCGAACGCTCTCCTCGGCTCCGTATCGAGCGGAGCCACCGCCATGAGTCCGAGGAGGTCGAGACCCTCCGTCGCGACGACGGACTCCGCGAGAGCGGGCAAGTCCTCGGGCTGCGCGCCGCCGCGAGCCGCGTCATCCGTCAGGTTGACTTGCATGAAGACGCCTCGAGCTGGGGCTCCGGCCAGCGCGCTAACGAGCGATTCACGATCGACAGAGTGAATGACGTCGGCGTATTCGCGAACTAGTCGAGCCTTCTTGGACTGCAGCTGGCCAACGAAGTGCCACGTTGCCTCGAGATCGGAAAGCCCCGCGATCTTGGGCGCGGCATCTTGATGGCGGCTCTCGCCGAAGTCACGAACTCCGAGCGCGTAGAGCTCTCGCACGAGGGAAGCATCGTGAAACTTCGTGACGACAACGGTCGTGATGGTTGCCGGATCGCGCGCTGCTGCTTTCGCTGCATCCGCTATCCCCGCTTGAACGAGCGCAAGTCGATCGGCTAGCGTGCCTTGCTCCTCGAGCACGGACACACCTATTTCAAGAAGTCGGGAATGTCTAGATCGCCCTCGTCGTCGTCGAACCCGGGGTCTCCCGCGGGGGTACGCACGAGACTCGGCTGCGCATTCCAGGCGGGCTCTTCCGCGGTTGGCTCGGTGACCGGAGCGCCCGCATCGGGGATCACGTAATTCGTGCGCCGACCCTCACGTGACTTCGTCTTGGGTTCTCCGCCATCGAATCCCGCAGCAATCACGGTGACGCGAACCTCGTCGCCAAGAGTGTCGTCGATGACTGCACCAAAGATGATGTTGGCCTCGGGATGCACGGCCTCTTGCACAAGGCGGGCCGCGTCGTTGATCTCGAAGATGCCGAGGTTGGAACCGCCCTGAATCGACAAGAGCACTCCGTGAGCGCCGTCGATCGACGCTTCGAGAAGGGGGGATGCCACCGCGAGCTCCGCCGCCTTGATCGCACGATCTGCACCGCGCGCCGAACCGATACCCATGAGGGCCGAACCCGCGCCCTGCATGACGGACTTAACGTCTGCAAAGTCGAGGTTGATGAGACCCGGCGTCGTAATGAGGTCGGTGATGCCTTGGACGCCCGCAAGAAGCACTTGATCCGCGGTCGCGAACGCCTCGAGCATGCTGATGCCGCGATCACTGATCTCGAGCAAACGATCGTTGGGAACAACAATGAGAGTGTCGACCTCGTTCTTGAGGCTCGCGACTCCCACGTCGGCTTGCGACGAGCGGCGCTTGCCCTCGAAACCGAAGGGCTTCGTGACGACACCGATCGTGAGCGCGCCAATCGACTTCGCGATTCGAGCGACGACAGGTGCGCCACCCGTACCGGTACCGCCGCCCTCACCGGCCGTTACGAAGACCATGTCGGCGCCCGCGAGCGCCTCTTCGATTTCATCCGCGTGATCCTCGGCCGCGCGACGGCCGACCTCGGGGTCGGCGCCCGCGCCAAGCCCGCGCGTGAGCTCTCGACCTACGTCGAGCTTTACGTCGGCGTCGCTCATGAGCAAAGCCTGGGCATCCGTGTTGATAGCGATGAATTCAACGCCTCGAAGCCCGAGCTCGATCATTCGGTTGACGGCGTTGACACCGCCACCACCGATGCCGACTACCTTGATTACTGCGAGGTAGTTCTGGTTTGACGTCACTTCCGGCCTCCGGTGCCTGCTTGTGCTACGTGAGCTGCTTGCTCGTGGTTCACGGGCAAAACCTTCAACCTCTAGTTGAAGATGAAAGTTTTACTCACTATGCAGCTTCTATCCCGAGACTAAGTCGGTGCGCCGCCGTGGGGATGCAGCGGCACCCGCGTGTCGCAACTAAGCGGGTCTAAAGACACCGTTGCTCGGTGCAGAAACATCGAATGCGCCGGCTCTACCCGGGTCGGTCACCGCGATGAGCGCCGCGAGCAACGCGGCTTTCGCTGCGGAATCCGTCGCGCTCCCCCAAATGACTCGCTGACCCACACCCGTCAGAACGAGCGACACGTCGTCGTGCGTCTTCGCCGAGACGCTATCGACTTGCGCCAATAGTGTCGCGGGGAGCGAGACGAGCACTTCGACAACCGAGTCGAACGCGTCGCTCGACGTCGCGGCTCCCCCGATATCGATGAGGGGGATGCCCGCGACTCGCTCACTCGATTCCTGCACAACGACCCCGGCGGGGTCAACGAGCTGGAATGTCGACCCCACTTTGATGGCACCCACGGGCGCTCGCTCGACAACGTGAATGACGAGCGTGCTCGGCGGAATTGTCTCGGTCACGTAGCTCCGAATGAGGGGAAATGCGCCCAGCTGGCTCGTAATTTTGCCGTAGTCGATGAGCGCGAGCGGAGTGCCCATTTGCTCGTCGACTGCCGCCATGACTTGCTCAGCGCTCACGCGAGACGTTCCCTCAACCGTGATCGTGCGCAGCGCGAGAATCGGCGAATACACGGCCGTGAGAACGAGCCCCACGAGACTTACGAGAACTCCCACGATTGCGGCTGTGGCCAAGCGACGGTTACGCGCTCGTCGCGTGAAGCGACGCACTTCGGCGCGCTCGAATTTGCGGCGGTCGCGGGCAGATCGCTTGAGGTTGTTCTTCGCCGCAGGGTCTGGTCTGGGAGATTGGGCCGAAGGAATGCGCGCGGGTGCACGAGGCACACTCGGTTGCGGTGCACGCGAAGGCGTCGACTTCGGAGGTCGCCCCGAACGGGTCGGTTGTACTGGTTTGCGACCGGGCGGCTGCTGTTGCTGCCTGCCGGGCGGATCGAAACCCTCTGGGCGTTTCACGAGCTACGCTGACGTGCTTGGTGCGGAACTCGTCGCGGGAATTGCCTCGAGAGCCTCGAGCAATTGCGGCACGATGCGGTACACGTCGCCACAACTCAAAGTCATGATGAGGTCGCCCGGTCGAGCGAGTTCAGCGGCCCGATCGGCGGCTTGTTGCCAGTCCGGCAGAAAGTCGACTCGAGCCGGGTCTAAGAATCGCTCCGACACGAGAGCTCCCGTGACGCCCGGCACGGGGTCCTCCCTCGCTCCAAACACATCGAGCACGATCGTGTGGTCGGCTAGTCGCTCGTAGGTTTGCGCGAACTCCCCCGCCATCGCTTGCGTGCGGCTGTACAAGTGCGGTTGGTGAACCGCGATGACGCGGCCCGATCCCACGACGCTTCGAGCCGCCTCAAGAGCGGCCTCGACCTCCGTCGGATGGTGCGCATAGTCGTCGTAGACGCTCACACCGCGCACGACTCCGTGAAGTTCGAATCGCCTCTCGGTGCCGCCAAAAGTAGCGATGCCGTCGAGCGCGGCTTGCGGATCGAAGCCGAGACCGACGAGCACCGCGAAGGCACCCGCGGCATTGAGGGCGTTGTGGCGCCCGGGTACTCCGAGTCGAGCCGCGTAGTCCACTCCCCGGTACGCGAGCGAAAATGTCACCCCGGCGCCGGCAACTAGGGAGTGAAGTCGAACGTCGGCGCTTGCATCCACCCCGAAAGTCACGATGTTCTTGTGATCGAGCGCTCGCGTGACGCGAAGCGCGCCCGGATCGTCGCTCGAAATGACAACGGCCTCGCGCGCTTTGTTAGCGAACTCAACGAAAGCGGCGTCGAACGCGTCGTGCGTGCCGTAGTGATCGAGGTGATCGGCGTCGACGTTCGTGATGAGCACGACGGCGGTGTTGTAAAGCAGAAAGGAGCCGTCCGATTCATCCGCTTCAACGACAAAGAGGTCGTCCGTGCCGAACGCGGAACTCAGCCCAAGAGACTGGATGATGCCGCCGTTGACGAAACTCGGGTCCGCCCCGAGTTCGAGCAAAGCAGTGATGATCATGCCTGTCGAGGTCGTTTTGCCGTGCGCACCTGCGACGGCAACGAGGCGCTTCGAGCCAACGAGCCACGCGAGTGCTTGGGATCGGTGCAATACGGGAATGCCCCGCTCAACTGCCGCAAGGTATTCGGGGTTGTCTGGCCACAGCGCGCCCGTGAACACGAGGGCGTCGGCGTCGGCGAGCCCAGGGTTTGACGAGTCGTGCCCGATCGACACGGCTGCGCCCAGCTCGCGCAAATCACGCGTGTTGTGGTTCTCAGACCTGTCCGATCCCGACACGACGTGGCCGGCAGCCAGGAACAACCGCGCGATGCCGCTCATGCCTGACCCACCGATTCCCACAAAGTGCACCGCTCCGAGTTGGGCGGGCAGAGGCAAGGTCAGGTCTGGCTTGATCATCGTGAATGAATTTTACGTCGTAGCGAGAGCGCGCATGACGAGCGCAACGAACCGGTCGGTGCCATCGAGTGTTCCCACTGTCCCAATTCGAGCCGCCATATCGGCGATTGTCGCGCGGCTTGCGAGCAGCGGGACGAGCGTCGACGTCACCCATGCTTCGTCAAAGTCCGCGTCGGCGACCACGATCGCCCCGCCCGCGTCGACCGCCTCGCGAGCGTTGAGCCGTTGTTCGCCGTTACCCGCGGCATAGGGCACGAAGACGGCGGGGATGCCGAGCGCAGTGAGCTCCGCGACCGTCGACGTTCCCGCGCGACCCAGCGATAGGTCGGCGACCGCGAGAGCGAGCTCCATGCGATCGCAATACTTGAGCACGAGGTATCCGTCGAGCCCTGGGTCGGTCACTTCGTCGCGAAACTCACCCGTGAGGTGAATCACTTGCCAACCGGCGCCGAGAATCGTCGTGATCGATCCCGCGATGGTTTCGTTGATTCGTCGCGCGCCCGACGACCCCCCAGTGACAAGCAGTGTCGGCTTGCTCGCCTTTAGTCCAAAGCGTCGGATGCCCGCTCTACGCGCCTCGAATCGATCGAGTTGCTCGATCTCGCGTCGCAGCGGCATGCCCACCCACGTCGCTGACCGGATCCTGGTGGCGCGGAACGCGACCCCCACGAACCGAGTGAGCCGCGCCCCCAGGCGATTGGCAATGCCGGGTCGAACGTTCGCCTCATGGATCGCGAGCGGACTCGACTCTTGGCGCGCGGCGAGGTAGGCCGGCGCCGCCGCATATCCCC